>DAORIL010000246.1:0-8887 GCA_035438525.1 Pyrinomonadaceae bacterium | reverse complement strand
TTATAATAAGTCTTAGTTGGCAGGACAGGTGTTATCAGGCTTGTCTTCGTTGTAGCGACAAGAACGCGATTTTGCACCGGAACCCGTGGCTTCCAAATTCATAGCGACGCAAACGCAAGCGTTTTCAGGAAATCTCGGGTCTTCCGGAACGAATTTTCTATTATCTTCGGGATTTTTGTGGCAGTAAAATAATCCTCCGGCAACATCGTCTTCATTGATCAGACCATGCCTAAACGTGCGCTCAGTCCAATTAACCGTAACAGGATAGGCAGGATAAATTTTCAATGAGTCATTGTTATAAACCGCGTTATAACTAATGGGGGCGGCAACATTGAAAGATGTAACAATGATTTCCGACTGTCTAATATCATTGCTTGTCGTTGCTGATTTCAAACGATCTCGCTTAAAGATATTGAGAAACTCTGCCTTGGTCGAACAAGAGCCGCCTGCTTGTGGTGGAGGGGGTGAATTATTTTCGAGGCGGTTTCGATCGTTATTGCACTCAAAAGCCAACACAAAAAATATCAAAAAGATCATCCCGAGCGATTGCAGCGGCGTTGGTATATTTGATTTGAGTTGTTCTATCATCTTTTTCCTCTTACGCTTTTCAAAGTGGTTCAAAATTATTTCGATTTCTGAGATTCAGAATTAAAAAACAAGATTTATTAACAAAAAAATCGCCCCAGAAAGAGCAAAGAAACCGCCAACTACAGCAGGCATAATCAAGCCGAACCATTTTCCAAACATTACATTGCTGGGTTGCTGCGGATCGTAATAAACGTCAATTTCCTGGCCAACGTTGTAGTTGCTCCAATTGTTTGAGGTTTTAGGTTCGTAATCAATCACCTGTCCGTCTGCCGTCTGAAAACGCACTTTTGGTTTGAACAAAGTGTTTCGTGTCGTTCCCATCGGTTGCTGCGTTCCTTGTGAAATTTTAACATCAAGCACTACGCCCTTCGTTTTTGCCCATTTCTTCATCCTGAGTATTTTTCTGATTATCAAAAAAATACTCACGGCAAAAAACGTCGTTCCCAGCAATAATTGTCCGCCGCCGATTAAAAAAATTGAATAGTCCATAATTTAGTTTATGAAAAACGCCCTCCTTTTTGTATTAAAGGAAAATAATAATTTCGGAGGTAGCGTTCATTAAATATTTTGAACCAATTGCTTAATCAACTTTTCTAGCAATCGTAATCTTTTTGACTTTGTTCTGCATTTGCTGTTCGCTCGGAGTCCAAACTCTGATTTTGACGACTTCTCCGGCTTTGGAAGTATCGCCGCTGACAGCCCAAACTCTTTCGGCGGGTAACATAATATTTACTCCGTCAGCATCATAAAAACGACCTTCAAAACTGAGTGCGTTGGTGCCGCCGTTCGGTTTTTTGACTTTAGCGATGATGTATATCGCCGGCGGTCGAGTGGATGTGTCGAATTCGTATTTGACAATTTCAAAGTCTTTTTCCAATTCCGAAAAATCAGGTTTTACAAGACCGTTTTCGTCTTTTTCGGTAGTAGTCTTATCTTCCGTTTTGTCAGGTTGATTTTTATTTGTCGTCTCGACAGTTTGGTTTGCGTTTTTAGTTTCGGCAGTTTTTTCATTCACCTCTGTTTTGTTTGCTGCGGCGTTTTTATCGCCTTTCGGCGGCGGAACATTGGAGAATGTCCTATCGTTCGGGATGGAATCTTCCGACTGATGGCATCGCCAATCGCCGAAGGTCGTTTTGTAGCAATAGCCTTTCGCATTTCGGTGTTCGTAACGAGTGCAGTTTTTGCCCGGCTGGTAGTAATCAGACTCGGCATTGCATAGATACTGCGTGTGACTGCCGCGAATCGGATAGACCGGATGTTTCACATCCACTTCGGGAAAAGACCTGTGTCCAATAATTGCGGCATAAGGAATACCGCCGCCTACTTCGACTTTGACGTTTTCAACCAGTTGTAAATATCGGTAATCCTCTTTCTCGACTCCACAAATAAAATACTTTGCCGCGAGAGCCGCCGTAATCGCTCCTTTCGCCGGAGCTTTCGTATCGGCGCAAGTTTGCGGATCGCGTGCGCCATATTTCGCACCTACACCCTTTTGCGCTAAAACCCCGTTTGATGCGCCGAAAACAAAAACAATTGCGATGATGGCGAACGCGGTAGTTTGCCAATTTGATTTTGTTTGTTTTTTCATTTTGCCTTCTCCTTTGAAACCGTTTGTATTTATTACCTTAGATTCAACCTCTCCGAAAAGTGCCCCCGTCATTTCCGATTAAACTCGCGCCATCGTTTCCGATTAAAGTGCCTCCGTCATTTTCAATTAACCCACCATTAGCATGGCTCAAAATCCCGGCAGTTTTGGAATTTAGAAATACTCCGTTTATATTCGCCAAATGTGTTGTATTCATCGGCATTGATGAACTTTTTTCACCGCAATATTGCTAGTAACAAGATGGACAAACAACCTTCAAACCCCATTTATTCTTAAGTGCCTGAATACAAAACCCGGCAGTAAAAATACCAAAACATCCATTGCACATTAAAGAATTGATTTTCTTCGTGGCTGACTTTTTCCTACTTGATTTTTTAATCATATTTACCTCCTGCCTTAAATTTGGGCTTAATAAATTTTCGCTTTTACAACCTAATGCGATGAAAAGAAAAAAAGCGGCTCAAAAAATTTTCATAACTTCTCTATCGGCTAAAAACGACGGTGGATATGCTTCAATAATTTGTTTTGTTCGCCAAGATTTCGTTTAGCAATGTTCAAAAGCTCCAAATCCTGCAAACTATTTCCTTTCATAAATTGCCGGATCCTCGGTTCGAGCTTTTGGTCAAAAATCACCCCTTCCTTTTTGGTGAGAATGCGGTCAGTCACGTTTAACCAGATATAAGCAACGATCAGAGATAGTATTGGAATACCGAATAAAAAGGCATTCGTGGCCCGTGCTGGCGGCAATAAAAAATAACCGGCTATCGTTCCCGTCAAAGCTAAAAGTGGAATAAAAAGACATCCAAATCGTAAATGTTCGTGAGACCCGGGGATTATCTGTTCAAAATCTTTGTCTAGATCATGCAGAAAAATCGAAGCGTGTTCTTCCAGAGATTTCCGGCTTAAATGAGTTCCGCAAAATTGGCAATAAGCAATTTCTTTCGACAAAGCTGCACCGCATTTCGGGCAATTATTAGGTATTTTTGATTCTTTTTCGGAAACTTCTCTGACAACATTCGCCGTCGCCTCTTTTTGGTTAGAGTGCTCTTCTTTTCTGACAATCTGTTCACTTTTTGGCACCGAAGCAGTTTCATTTTTAATCCCTTTCCTTGCGTCCTCTTTTCTTTCGGCTTCTATCCAGGAATTAAGCGAAACCAGTTCATGATCTTCAACTTCGCGCCCGAGCTTTCCGCTCAGCTCGCGTTTTTGTGCATATTTAATAAGTGCGGCGACGATAACGCCGATTAAAATTATTATGTAAACCATATTCCTTATATTGTTTGACACTAAACAAAAGTGCCGTAATTTTTCATATTGATTTTTAGATTTGGTTCATCTTGATAATAAATTCGCTGTCCTTAAAGCTTCGTCAATAATCATTTGAAACCGCGGCGGATCAATCGAAACATGTTGGCGGTAAGCGAAAAGGCGATTTCCGCCGCCCTCGATACAAAAATCTGTGGTCGTTTCCAAAAATGAAAGTGCGGTTTGGTTGAAAATATATCTGACACGATTTTCGTCCGCACCGCGAAGCAGATATTTTTTTGAAAAAATGGGATGCGAAGTAAAATCAATATCCTGACCGCCGAAAACTTGTCCTACTTCCTGCCAAATCCCTTCAGGTCGCATCGTGAACAGTGGCAAATTTAAGGCTGGCGATTCGAGCATCACCACGGTTTGAGAATGTCCTTTATAGTTTTTTCCGCTTCCGGTTGTGTAAATATAATCGAAAATCGAAACTTGAAAATTATTGATTGTGCCGTAAATCAGATTTTCAATTCGCTTGTATTCGGGCGTCCCAAGCTTGATCGTAAACGCATCGTTGAAAGAATTGCCTGTATTACCGAGCGAAAATAAATAAAGATATTCAGTGCCGCGCAAACTGGAAAGTGGCACTTTTCCGGCATATTGCCAGTTCGACTGCCTCGCAAAGTTTTGAAAATCCTGAACGCGCTGCTGCCCTTTTTTTGATGCCCGAATAATTAGGAAAATGATTCCGCCGACAAAAGCAACCGGAACCAAAACAATAAACAGCATGACCAGAATTGAAAAAATTGCGAAAAACATATTCGATGTAAGTTAATAACTACTCATATCTATTTTGAGTAAATCAACAATGCGATTCCGCCGAAAATAACAACAAAGAGGAAAAACAAAATCCCGAAGACTGTTATCATCGGATTACCGAGTGCTTTCGTCATCAAAGGATGATGCTGCATTCGACGCGTGTAATAAATGTTGTAGGCTCCGGCGGAAAGCAAAAGAGGCGTGATAAAACCCAAAACGCCTGCCAGAATAAGCCAGTCTCGATTGCGGTTTGAAAACCACGCTCCGGCTCCCAACAAAGCTCCCAAACCGAATAAAATTCCCAAGACGAAAAGAATATTCGCTGCTTGTTTGACTTCTGTTTTTGTTTCCGGACTTCTAATCTTTCCGTAATAAGCCATAATTTTATTTCTCCGTTTTGCTTACGCCGCAGGTTTTATTTTCTTCCGGATAATAAAAATCGGAAGATTTCGGGTCTGACGGGTCATAACAGACTTTCACTTTTAAACCTCTCTTTTTCTCGTCATCATTACTGCCTGATGACATCTTTTCGCCGTTATAAGTAACGTTGTTGACGACGTATTGATAGCCGAATGTCGAATTGAACGTCGAGCCTCTGTATTTATCTCCTTTGGAACGATACTGGCTCAACGAAGTGATCGTGCCGAATGTTTCGGCGGTTCGTTTTCGGTGCAATTCAGCCATACGGTTTCCCGAAATCATCGGATTTACGAATAAGAAAAAGACACCTGAACCCAGGACGAAAAGAAAGAATAAAAGAAATAATCCTCCAAAAATAAAAAACAGTTTTGATTTAGTCGTCATAGTTTTTAAGTTAATTTTCTTCCCGCTTACAAGTGCGCCAAAAAGGAAAAAAACGGCTCAAAATAATTTTTCAAAATAAAAAAACCTTGCAGATGTAGAAAAATGACTATATTCTTACTGTGTTTTAGACAAATGACAGAAAAGCCGATTACACAACTGCTACAGGAATTGCGAGGTAGCGGGCGCAATACTCTGGACGAAATTTTGCCGTTGGTTTATGACGAACTGCGGCGATTAGCCAATAGTTATCTGAGCCGTGAGCGCGATAATCACACTCTTCAGCCGACGGCTCTGGTTCACGAAGCCTATCTCAGATTACTCGGACAAAAAGAAATCGAATGGCAAAATCGAGCGCACTTTTTCGGTATATCGGCACGACTGATGCGCGAAATTTTGATCGAATATGCACGCGGTAGAAATCGGCAAAAACGCGGCGGCGAGTTCAAAACGCAAATCGCACTGGATGAGGCAATTAGTTTTGGCAAAGAAACGCAGCTTGATGTAGTTGCTGTAGATGAAGCTTTGTCAAAACTCGAAGAACTTGACGAAAGACAAGCCCGAATCGTGGAAATGAAATTTTTCGGCGGGCTGACCGTTGAGGAGATCGGTGAAGTTTTGAGCATTTCTCCAGCCACTGTCAAACGCGAATGGTCAACGGCTAAATTATTACTCTACAAAATGCTCAATGATTAAATTATGAACCCCCGGCATTGGCAAAAAGTTAAATCCATTCTGGAAGAAGCAATCGAACTTACTCCTCAGGCTCGTGCCGCTTTTTTGGATAAAAGTTGTAAAGGCAATACAGGTTTGCGTCAGGAAGTCGAAAATTTGCTTGAATTTGAGTCCCCCGAAGCAGATCTACTGGAACAAACTGCCGTTTCCACAGTTTTGAAATCTCATTCTACCATCGGCAAAAACATCGGTAATTACAGAATCATTAATGAACTTGGAACAGGCGGAATGGGCGCAGTTTTTTTGGCAGAACGGATTGATGGCGGATTTAAACAAAAAGTCGCGCTCAAGGTTGTCAAAAAAGGGATGGACTCGGAAGCAATTTTGCGCCGTTTCCAAATCGAACGCCAAATACTGGCTAATCTAAATCATCCGAACATTGCTCGTCTATTTGACGGCGGCACAACTACAAAGGGATTGCCTTTTTTTGCGATGGAATATGTCGAAGGCAAGCCCCTCGACGAATATTGCGACCAATACCAGCTTTCTATTTCAGACCGCCTCGAAATCTTTCGGCAGATTTGCTCCGCAGTTGCTTACGCACATGAACATTCGGTCATTCATCGTGATTTGAAACCGTCAAATATTCTGGTTACTAATGACGGAACGCCGAAACTGCTGGATTTCGGCATTGCAAAAATTTTACGTTCTGAATCATCAGGACAAACAACCGATTTTACCGAAACAATTTTTCGCGCGATGACGCCCAGATATGCTTCACCGGAGCAGATCAGAGGAGAGCGGCTGACAGCTTCGACTGATATTTACAGTTTGGGTGTGTTGCTTTATGAATTACTGACAGGTTGCAGTCCTTATAAAACCAACACTCATCATTCGGCAGACATTGTCAGATTTATGAACGAACAGATGCCGGAGCGTCCGAGCACTGCCATTACCCGGTCCGAAGAAGTTACTCCTACTGATGACGGAAGCAGCCCGACTTTGACAGAGGAATATATTTGCCGGACGCGCGGCGCTAAACCGGATAAACTGCGACGGCAATTGCGCGGCGATCTGGATAATATCGTAATGATGGCTCTGTCCAAAGAACCCAACGAAAGATACGATTCGGTAAAAGGATTTTCGGCGGACATCAAACTGCATCTGGAAGGTTTGCCTGTTCACGCACGCAAATCTACTGCTATCTATCGAAGCGCAACTTTTCTCAAACAGAAATTTGCCCGTAACTGGCAGATGTTTTTGATTTTACTGTTGTTGGTGACGATTGTAGCGGGAGCGGCATCCGGACTTTCGGTTTATTTGATTAAAAGATGGGAAACCCCGATAGCTACGGTTTCAAATGTTAGATCCATTGCAGTTTTGCCTTTCAAATACGTCGGCGATTCAAGTTCGGATGATAATCCTTTGCTCGGTGTCGGATTGGCGGATTTTCTGATTACAAAGTTGGGACAAACGCGAAAACTCGAAGTTCGCCCGATAGGTGCAGTTCAGACTTATCGTGGGCAGGATGTCAGTCCTCAGCCAATCGGAGAAAGTCTGGGCGTAGATACAATTTTGAGCGGCACTATCAAACAAGATAACGAAACCGTTTCAATTACTGCCGAATTAATCAGCATTCATAACGGAAAGTTCGTTTGGAAGAAAGTCTTTGACGGAAAGCTGCAGGACTTGGTTAGTTTACAAAATAATCTTTCCGAAGAATTATCGCAGGTTCTGGCTCTCTCGTTGACCCAAACCGAACGTGATAGTTTCACGATTACCCGCACAAACAATATAAAAGCCTATGAGTTATATGTCAGAGGACGCTATTTTTGGAATATGCGTAACAAAGACGATTACTTAAAAGCGATAGAATATTTTAATCAGGCAATTGCTCTTGATCCGAATTATGCCGATGCATACGCCGGATTGGCAGATGCCTACGCTTTGCTGGCCTGTGTTGTTCCGTTTGACGGGCGAGCTGAAAAAATGCAGTTGGCAAAAGATTTTGCCCACCGTGCTTTAAGTATTGACGAGAAATTGGCAGGTCCGCACGCTACACTTGGATTTATCGGCTGGCATTACGATTGGGATTGGGAATCCTCGGAACGCGAATTCAAAATAGCTCTCGAAATGAATCCGTCGTATGCCACAGCACATCAATGGTATGCACTTCTTTTGGAGAGAACCGGACGCTTTGACGAAGCGCAAACCGAAATAAAGTCCGCCCTTAAACTTGATCCCCTGTCGTTTGCGATGCAAGAGGATCAAGCCGAAATACTCTTTGTTTCCCGCCGTTACGACGAGGCTATCGAGGCGGGCTATAAAATAAAGGAATTGTCACCTTCCAATGTTTTTATTTATTCAATTATTCATGAAGCTTATTATCAAAAAGGCAATTATCAAAAATACATTGAATTGTTGGAAAAGCGGGTTGAATTGGAAAACCGCAGTCTGCTTTCGCTCAAAACTTTGGCAGATGGCTATATGCGGTTAAATCGAAAAGATGATTTTCAAAGAATACTTAAAGAACTTAACAATCGCGGTGAACATTTAGACATAGCCCGTCACAAAAACTTTGAGGAACAAAAAAAAGCCCTTAAAGCTAAAGCCTTAAAGGGGGCGTTAGATTGGTTAGACTATGAATTCAAAAATCGCGGTGCGGGAATCACGGCGATTCATGTTCGCCCTGAATGGGACACTTTGCGAAATCATCCGCGTATCCAGGAATATATTCGGCAAATGAAACTGTCCTCCTATGTGACCAAAGGCGATGAAATCAGTGAAAGTTTAACTGCTGCGCGATAAAGTTTTGTGTAAAAGTATAAATTAAACGTAATAATTTATGAATCCTGAACACTGGCAAAAAGTTAAATCCATTCTCGAAAAAGCATTAGATCTTCCAGCCGACTCGCGTGCCGAATATTTGGCGAATGCATGCGAGGGTGATGAAGATTTGCGGCGCGAAGTCGAAAATCTGCTCAGTTTTGAAAAAGACGATGCCGGTATGTTGGAGCAAAATGCAGTTTCGACGGTTTTGGAACCCCTCATCGCTACTAAAGATTTGACTGACACAATAATCGGTAAATATAAAGTTATTGGTGAACTTGGCGTGGGGGGAATGGGTGCAGTCTTTTTGGCAGAACGCTC
>DAORIL010000245.1:0-8948 GCA_035438525.1 Pyrinomonadaceae bacterium | reverse complement strand
ATCAAAATATCAATTACAGAAACAAGCACTTTTGAAAAAGAATTGATTGAAAATAACAAAACAGACAAATGTAAAAACTATATTCTTAATGCAATAAAGCTAACTCGCCCTATAAACGGTAAGAAATACTCTAGCAAATTCGCAACACTAGATTTAGATGTAAATGAATGTTTTGAATTAATTGAAACAGTAGATGCCAAAGGAAAGACAAAAAGTCATAAAGCGGAATTTGCAATGGATTTACGCTCAGTTCTCGAAGCAGAATCAGCTAACTTTAATATTCCTAAGTATATTAAAGATGGTTTTGATGAATTAATGAGATAAAATATGAAATTTCTTACGCTCGCAGGAGCAGGAGCAGGAAAAACTCGTTCTTTAGTTAATGAAGTTAAATCGATTTTACCTAATTTAGCTGAAACTCCTTATCGTTTTTGTGCAGTGATTACTTATACAAAAGCTGCAACAGAAGTTATTAGACGAAGATTAGCCCAACAAGTTCCAATTCCAAACAATGTTTTTATCGGAACGACTCACAGTTTTTTTATCAGATTTATTATTGAGCCTTACGCTCATCTTCTAAAAATAAGACAAAAAGACGGAACATATACAATTATTGCACCACATCAAAGATCTTACATCGATTGTATAGACCTGCCTGAATCTTATGCTAAATGGTTTAAAGGGAAATTTCCCAACCCAAAAGAAAGAAACATAAAAATGAATGGAGCAATTTCAAATATTATCAAAAGTTTATGTGAAAAAGGACACATTACTTACGATAAAATTCTGCACCTTTCCAAACAAATTTTAGAGTCGAGAAAAGTCCGTGAATTGGTTTCTCAGAGACTCAATTATGTTTTCATTGATGAGTATCAAGATATAACTGAATCACAACACAGACTTTTTCAATTAATTTATGATGTTGGAAACACACATTTCTCATACATTGGTGATCCTTTACAATCAATATTTAAATTTACTTACGCACAAAACCAAATTCCGAATCAGCCAAGACCGAAAAGTTTTAACGACAGTCCCATTTTGCAATTAACAAAACACAAAGATGCAAAACTAAAGTATATTTATGAGAATCATCGCTCAAGTGAAGAAATCGTTGAATTAACAAATAACTTTACAAGTTCTGTTAGTGAATTTAAGCAAAAATCTGTAAGAGGAAAACTAAATTTACCAGTGGTGTTTATCCAGAATAATTTACTCTCTAACATTATTCAGATATTTGAAATGCAAATAGGGATAAATAATATTACTCCTGAAAACAAAAGAATCTTCAAGTTACTTTTAGCACATAGTTTTAAGCCCGAAGAATTTAGCAAAGCTGTTCAAAGTCAACAAGTTGAACAATTAGATTATGAAAATCTTTCAATAAACAATCAAATTAGAGAAGTTGCAAAATGTATTCAAGGGGTTTTGGGAATGAAGAAAAAAGACATTTTAGAAAAATTACCTTATACAAATGAATTTGAGAAAGTATTAGAATACAGGTCATTTTGCCTAAATACATTGCAAGGAATTAAAAAGGAGCAAATATCGGATCTTGCTGAATATGCTAAAAGTGAAATGACAAATAAATATGGATACAGTTCGCCTGATTGGGGTGTAACAAGTTATCAAAGTATTGATATGCAAAGTAGCATTAAATCACTAGCAAAATCAGCAAAACGAAAAAACACAGACAAATATTACTCAACTATTCATAAAGCGAAAGGTCTTGAAGCAACTTGTGTTTTAGTTTGTGCAAAATCAGCAAAAGAGTTAGAAAAATGGTTAGATTATGAAAAAGCAGAAGAAAATGATGATGATTATCGGCTTGGGTATGTAGCTTTTAGTCGTGCTAGAAACTTTCTTTGTATTTCTTGTTTGGAAAAACCTTCATTAAAAACGCAAAAAATGATTCAAGAATTGAATTTCAAGATAGTATAATTCAGAGCAAATTATACTATTTTGTTCACTACCTTCTTGCTGAATGAATGCTCATTCATTTATAATCTTCTCAACTAAAATTTCATCAAAGAGGAAACAAACAATATGCTAAATATCGGAAAAGCCGCCGTTTTGGGAGCGGGAACAATGGGAGCGGCGATTGCTGCACATCTTTCAAATGCGGGAATCCCGACTTTGTTGTTGGACATTGCGCCGCGCGAAGAGGATGCAAAGGACAAAAACAGCATCGTCAAAGCACTTTTTGAGGCGGCGAAGAAGTTAAAACCTGCACCGTTTATGTTGGCGGATAATGCGAATCTGATTAGTTTGGGCAATTTTGACGAAGATATGCCAAAGCTCAAAGATTGTGATTTTGTGATCGAAGCAGTGGTCGAAAGATTGGACATCAAACACAAGGTTTTTGCCGAAGTTGAAAAGTATCGCAAGCCCGGTTCGATCATTGCCTCAAACACGAGCGGGATTCCGATTGCCTCGATTGCCGAACCGTTTTCCGATGATTTCAAAAAGCATTTTGTCGGCGTGCATTTCTTTAATCCGCCGCGTTATATGAAATTGGTTGAGGTGATCGGAACTGAATGGTCGGATGGCGAAGTGGCTTGTAAATTGTCGGGTTTCCTCGACCAAAGACTTGGCAAAGGCGTTGTTCCGGCGAAAGATCGCCCGAATTTTATTGCCAATCGCGTCGGTGTTTACTCGATCATGTGCGTTCTTGACGAGATGATCAAGCAAGGTTTTACGCCAACCGAAGTTGACCAAATGACGGGTAAGGCAATCGGACACGCTTCATCCGCAACCTTTAGAACGTCGGATCTAGTTGGATTGGACGTTACGGCGCACGTTGTTTCAAATCTCTATCCCGCCATTCTCGAAGATGAAGACCGCGAAACTTTCAAAATCCCCGAAGTAATGCAAACCCTTTTGGATAAAAAGATTTTGGGCGACAAAACCAACGGCGGATTTTTCAAAAAATCGAAAGACGAAACAGGCAAACGGGTCATCTTAGAACTCGATTTGAATACCTTTGAATACAAACCGCAATCGAAAACAAAATTCGCTTCAATTGATGCGGGCAAGGCGATTGAAGATATTCCAACCCGCGTCAAACAACTGGTTTGGGGTAAAGATAATGTCGGAGAGTTTTTGTGGAAAACTTCGGCGAGAATCTCAGCTTACGCGGCGAATCGGATTCCAGAAATTGCCAACACAATTGTTGAAATCGATAACGCCATCAAATGGGGATTCGGTTGGGAAATCGGCGTTTTCGAGGCTTGGGATGCAATCGGCGTGGTCGAATCCGTTGAAAGAATGAAAGCCGAAGGAATGAAAGTTCCCGCGAATGTCGAAGCGATGCTCGCATCCGGCGCAACTTCTTTTTATAAATACGAAAACGGCACGCGCTCGTTTTACGATTTGGTCAACGGCGGCTACAAAGAAATCGCTGATAGACAAGGAGTTATCGTTCTCAAATCGGTCAAAGACAGAACCGGAGTTATCAAATCGAACAAAGGCGCATCGTTGATTGATATTGGCGACGGCGTGGCTTGTTTGGAATTCCATTCAAAAATGAATTCCATCGGCTCGGACACGATGCAAATGTTGAAATTTGCGGTTGATGAAGTCGAAAAGAATCACGTTGGCTTGGTCATCGGCAATCAAGGCGGAAATTTCTCAGCGGGTGCAAATATTATGATGCTCCTGCTCGCCGCACAAGAGGAAGAATGGGACGACATCAATCTGATGACGCACACATTCCAACAGGCAAATATGCGTCTGCGCTATTCTTCAAAACCTGTGGTTGCTGCACCTTACGGTTTAAGTTTGGGCGGCGGTTGCGAAATCCCGCTTCATTGCGATAAAGTTCGGGCGGCGGGCGAAACTTATATGGGCTTGGTCGAAGTCGGAGTCGGATTGCTTCCGGGGGGCGGCGGAACCAAGGAAATGACCCTCCGCGCAATGGATTTAGCCAAGAAAACTCCTGATGCCGATCCGCTGGTTTTCCTTAAAAAAGTGTTTGAAAAAATCGGAATGGGGCAAGTCGCAACCTCCGCACAGGAAGCTAAATCTTGGGGATTTTTGAAAGATTCCGATGCAATTTCGATGAACGGGGACAGATTGATTGCCGATGCGAAACAAGAAGTTCTCAATCTTGCGGCGGCAGGTTATGTTCAACCAGTCCAACGCACCGACATTTACGCGATGGGCGAAGCCGGAATGGCGGCGTTCAAAATCGCTCTGACGATGATGAAACGCGGCGGATACATTTCCGACCACGATGAATTGATTGGCAGAAAGATCGCTAAAATCCTGTGCGGCGGTGAATTAAATCATGCCAGTTATGTTTCCGAACAATATTTGCTTGATTTGGAACGCGAAGGATTTTTAAGTTTGTGCGGTGAACGCAAGACTCAGGAAAGAATTGCGGCTATGTTGAAAACAGGTAAACCCTTGAGAAATTAAATTTATCCACGAAGCTGCACGAAGGAAACACGAAGAGAAAATGTTCTTAATCTTTCGTAAAATCTTCGTGCAGCTTTGTGGATGAAAAGTTATATGAACGAAAATTACGAACAACTTTCAGTTAAAGTCGAAACCTTTGAGCCATTTGTATTGTGCCTTGCTTTAGGCACTCTGGAGGCTATCAAATCAAATATATGGTCAACAGAAGCAGGAATTTGGACTATTGGTCGCCCAAATTTTTTGGATAAACTTGAGGAATTGAAGATTTCTGATGAGACCATAAATATTCTGGTGCTTTTTGATGAATTAAATGCTTTGGAAGAATTTGTTGAAAAAGAAGTTTTTGAGAATAAAATTTTGGAAATCGAACAAGCAATTAAAACGCGGCTCGGAAATTTTCCAAATGATTATTGGCAAGCCAAATGGCTTAGCGAAACGCCTTAATACAATAAAAACTTAGGCTTGAATTGATTATGAAAGGAATAATTTCCGAATATGAAAAAGTAGGCGCAGGTGTCCAAAAGACTTTCAGCAGCCTTTCTCCTGAGCAGATAAATTGGAAACCGCGTGCAGATTCATGGAGCGTGGGACAGTGTCTCGATCATCTAATCAAATCCAATAAGGCTTTTGACGAACAATTTCAAGCATTAGCCAAAGGGGAAAAGAAACCATCATTTTGGGAGAAATATTCGCCTCTAACGGGATTCTTTGGCAACTTCTTGCTTAAATCGTTAAAAAATGATGCGAAAAAGTTTAAAGCTCCGAGCAAAGCTATTGTTCCGCCGAGCGATATTTCGCCCGATATTGTCGAGCAGTTTGTAAAACATCAAGAGGATATTGTCAAAAAACTCAAATCGCTCGAAAATGTTGATCTGCAAAAAACCGTTGTTACTTCGCCGTTTTTGAAACTGATGACCTATCGGCTTGATATTGCTTTAGAAATCGGAGTCGAACACGAAAAACGTCACATTCGCCAAGCCGAGAGAGTTATGAAAACAGACGGTTTTCCGAAATAGCAAGATTAGCTTTTGCTATTGCCCGAATTCGATTACTAACTGCGACACTTACCACAAATATCAGGCACGGTCTTTGAATGTTTTAGTAAATTCAAAGACCCGCCTTTTTTACATTTGGTTTTATAAAATCATAGATCGTAAAATTTAGATTAATCCGCACATTCCAAATCTGATGCCATCATTTTGATCGCAGAAAAACATACCCACACATACACAGTTAATTAAACCACCTCCACCGCAAATCATGTTGATGTCCTGACACGGGTTCTGGAGAAGAGCGGGGTCGCCGAACTGTGTGCAGCTCAGATCCTGACATTGACAAAAAGTTAAACCTGAGCAGGATTGAGATTGGGCAGCGGCGGCGATTGGCGAAACGATAGCTGAAATCAAAGGCAAGGCGACCATTGTGGAAAATCCTACTTTCCTGATTACTTCACGGCGATTCAATCCATTAAAGTTGACATTGATTTCCTGGGGATTGCTCAAAAGTTGTTCTCTCTTTAAGTTATCCAACGCCAGCCAAATTATCTCATCTGTGATCTGAATTTTTAATTGAATGCTGACTTGACGGCGAATATCTTCAACCGTATTTTTACCATCACATAAGTTCCAAATAAGCATTGAGGTTTCATTCAAACAAAAAGCCTTAT
Source organism: Pyrinomonadaceae bacterium (assembly GCA_035438525.1). Taxonomy (GTDB): domain Bacteria; phylum Acidobacteriota; class Blastocatellia; order Pyrinomonadales; family Pyrinomonadaceae; genus JAIBCC01. The sequence continues at coordinate 2,863 of DAORIL010000245.1, read as the reverse complement.
CTCTTTTGAGGTCATACAAAAGAAGTTCATTTTCCAGCTCCTGAACCAAAACATTTAACCCGATCGGCTTAGCTTGATTTCCCAACGTTGCTTGATTTGTATTTTTTTTCATAAATCCTCGTTATTTTTTCTCAATTAGAACTCCCGTATTATTAAAATCGTAGAACTCTAGATTTAATTTCTCTGCTCCCTTACTCATCTCGACAACATATCTGTCGCCGGATTGATCAAACTTGCCGAGTTGCCAGCCCTGCGATTTGAGAGTGTCGATGTAATTCTTCGTCACGGTTTTCTTATCGTCTTTGTGGACAGCACGAAATTCGTTCGGGTCACTTTTCCAAACAACTGCGTTTTCCTTAACAGGTAAATTCATCGTGTTCCAGGGAGCAGTCAGTGCGACAGGCGTAACTTCAGGTTTCCAGCCGCAACCCGACAAAACACCAGCTAAAAGACAAAAAGCGAAAACTAAACTAAATTTTTTCTTCATATTTTTCTCCTGATTTTTGAAATAATCCGGCAAAGTTTTTCGGCTGAGTCCGATTTATGTTAAAATTCGTTTAATTAAAGACAGTTAAATACTTTCTTTCCGAAAAGTCCTAAGAATCAGGTTTAGAAATTTCTTAGAAAAATCTTAGAAGCTCTATGTTGTTGAATAAGCGTAGTTTCGAGTTCGGTGAGTTTCTTCTTCAAGCGGACAAAAAAATTCTTTTGCGGCAGGACAAACCCGTCCCGCTGACTCCGAAAGCTATTCAGCTTCTTTTAGTTTTAGTCGAAAATCACGGACAGGTTGTCAGTAAAGAAGAATTAATGCAGATAGTTTGGACGGATTCGTTTGTTGAGGAAAGCAATCTGACTTTTACTGTCAGTCTGCTCAGAAAAGCCCTCGGGGAAGATAAACAAAATCTGAAGTTTATTGAAACTATTCCTAAACGCGGGTATCGTTTTGTCTCCGATGTTCGGGAAATTATAGAGCAAAACGAAGTTAAGATTCAGAATTCGGATTCTACTAAGCCGAAAAAATATCTTATTCCTGCGGTGTTGGTGATTTTGTTGATCGGAATTATTACAATCGCCTGGTATGCAGGGAACGGTAGGTTGAGAAAAGCTGCTCCGATTCTTTCCGAACCATTTTCGCTGGAAAAAATTTCGACTGATGGAAATGTTGCTAATGCAGTTATTTCGCCTGACGGGAAAATGGTAGTTTATTCGAGCGCAACGGCAGGCGATAATCAAAGCATTTGGTTAAGGCAGTTAGATTCGGGAACAAATGTTGAATTGATTCCGCCTTCCTCCTTTAGTTATAACGGATTCGCATTTTCACCCGACGGAACTTTTGTTTATTTTCATCGGCGTTCACTGGTTACTGGCGAAGGTCCAAATATTTATCGCGTTTCGATTTTCGGCGGCATTCCGCAAAAAATTATTGAACGCTCAACTTCTCAAGTTAGTTTTTCGCCCGATGGAGCGAAAGTTTCTTTTGTTCGTTGCGATAACACACAACAGGACGAATATTGTTCGATCTGGATGGCAGATGCAAAAGACGGAAGCAATGAAAAGAAGATAGCCGTCAGCTCAAATCCGAACAGAATAAGTTCTCAGACTTTTTCACCTGATGGAAAATCAATTGTCTATGCCATCGGGCAATCAAATAATGCGGCTAATGAATTTAGTTTGGTTGAATTGAATATTGAAACAGGGATAGAGCGTGAATTTACCTCTGAAAAGTTTTTCGATATTAGAAAAATCGTCTGGCTGCCTGATAAAAGCGGTCTTTTGATAACTGCTTCTCGGATTCCTAACAGAAATTTTCGGCTTTGGTCTGTTTCGCGCACAGAATCAGTTCCTTTAACCAAAGATTCGGAAAGCTACCATGCTCTTAGTTTGAACAATGGTGCAAATTTGATAGTTTCGACGCACGTTAAACCCGATTTTCAACTCAAAATTTTTCGAACTGATAATCCATCATTTCCAGGGTCTATTCTTGCCAATGCTACCTCAGCATCATTTGTTGAAAATGACAAAATACTTTTTTCTTCGGCGATGACCGGAAATGAAGAAATTTGGAGTATTCAGAAGGACGGAACTGAAAAACGGCAATTAACCAACAATCCGGCAGATGAAACTACACCAATTATTTCCCCAAATGGTAATTCGATATTTTTTACTTCAAATCGAACGGGACAGGCTCAAATCTGGCGGATGAACCGCGACGGCACAAATCAAACACAGATTACTCAAACGGAAGGCGGTTTTCCGCTTTACGTTTCGCCCGATGGAAAATGGGTTTATTATCGTTCAGGAGTGAAAAAAAACTTATGGCGTGTTTCAACCGAGGGGCATTCTGAACAGTTAGTTAGGGACCGCAGAAGTTTTACTCCTGCTTTTTCATCGGACGGCTCACAAGTTGCATATTTGAGTAATAATCAGGAAAAAGGAGTTATCGAAATTTTATCTCTTTCAAATTGGCAAATATTAAAATCGTTCCCTTTAGCAGCAGGAAAAAGCGGAGCATTACGTTTGATGTGGTCTGACAACGGAAAAAGTTTATTTTATCTGGTAAGTGACAGTAACTATAAAAACAATGCTTTGTGGAAGCAATCACTTAACTCAACTCCCCCACAGAAAATTGCTGATTTAGGAGATGAACTTATTGAAGCAATTAATATTGCTCCTGATGGAAAAAGTTTTGTCATTGTGCAAGGTAGTTGGAAATACGATGCTGTTTTACTGAAAGGTCTAAAATAGTTAACTTGGTTTTGAGATAGAAAAAAATTCTGATTTTAGGTAAAAAGTTGTTAATTTAATAAATTATGTGAATCAATAGTAGAAATTAAGTAAAAACAAGGCAAAAGTTAATTTACCT
>DAORIL010000244.1:0-8975 GCA_035438525.1 Pyrinomonadaceae bacterium | reverse complement strand
ATCAGGATTATAAGCCGCATCGAGGGTAATATTCGGAGTAATACTGTATTTAGCCGTAAAACCAAAATCAGGCGTGATCGGCGGATTAGAAAATTTATTTTGATTGAGCCGTTTGCCGGTTTCCTTAAAGGTCAAGGTTGGAATAATTTGAAAAGTTCTTTCGGCTTTGATTTCGTCCAATCCGTTGGCTTTACCGAAAAGAGTTAAAAAACCCTGCACACCACGCGGGAGGGGAACCCACGAATCGAATTCGTTATCAAGCCGGGAAATGTTGCGAGCCACATTTATTCCCCAAAACTTTCCTTTTCCCGCAGTGTAACGCAATGATTTGAAAGGAACTTTGACCTCAACTGACCAGCCCCAATCTTCGATTACGCCTTTTGATTCCATCAGAATATCGGGACTGAAATCAGGTCCCTGACCTTCGGTGTAAATACCATCCTGTTGAATACCGAGCGGATTAAATGCCAGAATATATGCTCGGCGTTTATCATCATAGGTATCAAGCCAGATCCGAACATTATCTTCGTTAAAAACATTATCCCGAAGCGTTACCGAAGCACGGATTTTGTCTTTTTCATCCCAACATTTGAATCCGACATAAAGATTGCTTTCATCATAACCGACATAAACTTCTGTCCGTTTAGAAGCGGGAATATTATCTCCGGGTTGGGTTTGGATCAGGTCTTTAAAAACTGTTGCCTGCTTCCAAACTTCATCATCCAGCTTGCCGTCAATGACCGGTGCTTTACTGACTTTTGGAATTGTCATCACCGGGCGCACCAACTTTGATAAATTTTCCGTAGCTGCCCCGCCTTTTTCTGAAGTTGTTATATTGGAAGGAGTCGTTTCCTGTGCACAGATCCCGAGTGAACATAGTAGTCCCATCACTACTAAAAATAGTTTTCTCATTTGCTTTATATTTTGGGGAAAGCAGTTTGGTTACTATTGATACAAAGGGGGATTTCTTTGTATTTGATTTCTGTAAATACGGAGCCAATGGAAAAAGGTTTCAGCCGTGTCTGAAAAAATCTTTTTGCAGAAATTAAGTAAAAGGTGCAGTAACTTGTTGCCGTTTGATTTTGAATTAAAAAACGGAAAGATTTTTCACAAAAATCTCTCCGTTGGGGCTGGGCTGGTTTTAATCTCGCCTTGGTTAAATTAGGCAAGAAGTTTTTTGATTGTCTTATTTTTGAACTGCCGGCAGTAACAAACCAATTAAAATAGCTGTTCCGGTAGCAACTACCACAAGTAGTTCAATCAGAGTAAATCCATTCATTTTATGGATTGCTTTTTCGGTCGCGTTAATTACTTTATTAGCTTTCATAATTTCTTCTCCTTCTTTATTAATTATAATTTTCAGAAAATTTTTGTTGATCTTCTGTTGAGGCGAAATTTTTTTCGCTCTCACTTAACCAATGCGTCTATTTTTTGCAAAAACTATCATTTATTTTTAAAAAAAGTAAAATTTTTTTTGAGTAAGGAATTTGGGGGCAGGAGAAAATCAAATAAAGTTTGAATTCGAATAAAGATTGAGAACTTATTACCTTCAAAGTTTTTGCCGCTAAAGTAAAAAAAAGTTGGATTTTAACCACAGTTTTGAAAACCTGCATAAAAGTTTTATAGTAATATTGTCATTTACAAAAATTCATTAAAAATCAATTTCGGATTGCTTACCTAAAAGCTAATTATGAAAATCAAAAATATTCTTGTCCTTGTTCTCTGTCTATTGTTTTCAATCGTTTCCGTATCAGCCCAAAAAGCTGCGCCAAAAGCTGCACTTAAAGTAGATTTCCAAAAATTTACTTTGCCAAATGGTTTGCAGGTTATTTTTCACATTGACCGTTCCGATCCGGTGGTCGCGGTTAATTTAACGGCGCACGTCGGTTCGGCTCGTGAAAAAGCGGGGCGCACCGGATTTGCCCATCTTTTTGAGCATCTGCTTTTTCTGGAATCTGAGAATTTAGGCAAAGGCGGTTTGGACAAATTGACTGCCAGAATCGGTGGCTCCGGCGCGAACGGTTCAACCACGCATGACCGGACGAACTTTTTGCAAACCGTTCCAAAAGATGGACTGGAAAAAATGATTTGGGCAGAAGCGGATAAACTTGGTTGGTTTATCAATACCGTTACTGATCCGGTTTTGGCCAAAGAAAAACAAGTCGTCAAAAACGAAAAACGCCAAAGTTACGATAATCAGCCGTATGGTAATACTTCGTATGTGATTGATAAAGCTCTCTATCCCGCCGATCATCCTTATAATTGGCAAGTTATCGGTTCATTGGAAGATTTGCAGAATGCCACGCTCGAAGATGTCAAAGAATATTATCGCCGTTGGTATGTTCCGAATAATGTGACGCTGATTTTAGCCGGAGATTTTGATCCGGTTCAAGCAAAAAAATGGGTAGAAAAATATTTCAGCGAAATCAAACGCGGACAGGAAATTACGCCTTTGCCGAAACGTTCAGGGTTTGTGAAAGAAACCGTTAAATTTTATCACGAAGATAATTTTGCCCGTTTGCCCGAATTAACTATGGATTGGGTTGGAGTTGAGCAATTTCATCCTGATTCATATGCGCTTGATGTTCTGGCTCAATATCTTTCCGACGGCAAAAAAGCTCCATTTTACAAAGTGTTGGTCGAAGACAAAAAACTTACTTCAAATATTTCGACAGGGAATCAAACCGAGGAAGTTGCCGGACAATTTGAATTACAAGTTCGCGCTTTTCCTGATAAAGATTTGGATGAAGTAGCTAAAGCGATCAACGAAGCCTTTGCCAAATTTGAAAAAGATGGAATTTCCGAAAAAGATTTAGCCCGCATCAAAGCGGGACAAGAAACACGGTTTTATAATTCACTTTCGTCAGTTTTAGGCAAATCTTCGCAGCTTGCCCAATATAATTATTTGACGGGCGATCCCGGTTTTGTTGAAAAAGATATTAAAAATATTCTTGCCGTCACCACTGCTGATGTAATGCGCGTTTATCAAAATTACATCAAAGGTAAAAATTATGTCGCCACCAGTTTTGTCCCGAAAGGTAAAGTTAATTTAGCTCTGGAAGGTTCAAAGAAAGCCGAAGTTGTCGAAGAAAAAATTGAACAGAATTCGAATGAAGTAGTTGATCCTAACGTTACAGCTACTTACGAAAAAACTCCGTCGAGCTTTGACCGTAGCAAAGAACCGCCGTATGGACCCGCGCCGACTGTTAAAGTTCCGATGGTTTGGCAAAGCAAACTGGCAAACGGAATGCAGGTCTATGGTATTCAAAACAACGAAGTTCCGCTCGTCCAATTTGAAATCGTCATAGACGGCGGACAGCTTTTAGAAGACATCAATAAGGTCGGCGTGGCAAATCTAATGGCGCGTATGCTGACACAGGGAACGGCGCGAAAAACGCCCGAAGAATTGGAAGACGCAATTGACCAATTGGGTGCAAATATTCGAGTTTCTGCTAATGCGGAAGATGTCCGAATTTCCGTCAACACACTGGCAAGAAATTATCCGCAAACGCTGGCTTTAGTGGAAGAAATCTTGCTTGAGCCACGTTGGGATGCGAAAGAGTTTGATTTGCTCAAACAAGGAACAATCAGCCAAATCCGTCAGCAGGAAGCTAATCCAAATGCGGTTGCCCAGAACCAATATAATTTGCTCATTTACGGCAAAGACAACATTCGTTCACGCAATATTTTGGGAACGGTTGATTCAGTTAATGCAATTACAATTGATGATTTAAAGGCTTTTTACGCCAAAAGTATTTCGCCTTCGGTGGCGCGAATGAACGTGGTCGGTGCATTGACTAAACCTGCGATTGACAGTTCATTGACTAAACTTAATACAAATTGGAAAGCCAAAAAAGTTGAAATTCCTGTCTATCAAACGCCGAAACCGCCGACTAAATCGCAAGTTTATTTTTACGATGTGCCTGATGCCAAACAATCCGTCTTACGTTTTGGTTATCCCGCCTTAGCTGTAACAGACAATGATTTTTATCCGGCAACCGTGATGAATTATATCCTGGGCGGCGGCGGTTTTGCTTCGCAATTGACGCAGCAACTCCGCGAAGGAAAAGGCTATACTTACGGGATCAACTCGTCATTTTCGGGAACGAAAAGTCCGGGAACCTTCACGATTGCCAGCGGTGTGCGGAGCAATGTCACACTTGAATCTGCTCAGTTAGTTAAAGAAATCCTGCAAAATTTCGGCAAAAATTATTCCGAAAATGATATGGAAACAACAAAAGGTTTTCTGATTAAAAGTAATGCACGAGCTTTTGAAACTGCCGGAGCCAAACTGAATATGCTCGAAAATATCGGTAAATACGGTTGGAAACCCGATTACGTTAAAGGTAGAGAAGCAGTCGTCAAAGCAATGACCGTTAATCAAATCAAAGAATTATCAAACAAATATTTGGACGCTAATAAAATGATTTGGTTAGTTGTCGGTGATGCAAAAACTCAATTGCCGAGGTTGAAGGAATTGGGATTTGGTGAGCCGATCCTACTCAATAAATAACGCTGAAAAAGGTTTAAATTGGAACAAGTCCATCATCGCGTTACAGCAACAAGATGATGGACTTGATCTTTTTAGAAAGAAAGTCAGGAAGCCGCTTGTTTGATTATTTTTGAACCGCAGGCAGAAGAAGTCCAATCAGGATAGCCGTGCCTGTAGCCGTAATAACCAACAATTCGACCAACGTAAGTCCGTTCATTCTATTTTTCATATTATCGTTTGCGTGGTCTGAATCGCGGCGTGGTATCACTTTCTGAGAGATCAGCATTCGTTATTTTGAATTCTCATTTTCGACCGCCGCCGTCAACTGCGGTAAGATAATGTCCATCGAATGTTTGAATTGAAAATTCTGTGACAAAACCTAATTGAACTAACTTAAATTTATGTGCTGGTGACAGATTGTTGGGCGAAGCTAACCGTTCAGTATAGATTGGATTACATAGACTGGTTGCCCCCTGTCCACCACGGTTATAAGCGGTCAAATAGCTCCCCTTAGATGTCCGTATTGAAACATAGCCATCGCCAAGATCACTTATCATAAATATCGTAGTTGCTTCTTCCTCTCTTGAGGTGTCTTCTGTTAAGACAAAATCTGTCCGGATCGGAGAAACGTCGGAATTACAACCCATTCCACCACCGTTAACAGCCGATAAAGAAGATCCATTTTTTGTTCTTATTCTTGCAGTAAACCACCCGGAACCATCCGACGATGCAGCGTTACTAATCTCCGTAATATAGAATTTCTCCCACTCACCAATACTAGCGGCATCCGTATGGATCGAATAACCGCGAGGGGTTGTGACGGGGACTGGTTTGCCAAGAGAAGAACCGAAAACCTCGACCTCAGCCAAAGAGAGGTATTCAGCTTCTTCTTTGTTAATTACCAATTGCACAAGTTTCCCTGTAACATTGAGCGGAATTATAATCGGATTTGTTGCCGCTGCGGAAGGGAAGGTATCTTGGCGCCACTGTATAGCATTGTTTGCATCAAAGACCGTGACAGAAACATTATTTAACCGTTCGGCGCAGCAATCGGTTCGATTCCAGATCCTGATCTCGTCAATCTGATAATCTGCGCCAAGATCGACCTTCCACCAGGGGTAATTCATACTTGTCGTATGAGTTACTGACCCATTAAAAAAATTACCGTCCGTGTTTCCATCCACTGCGCTTGAAGCCAGTCCACTTGGAAGGAATCCGTCACTTGATTGGGTAGCGACTTTACCTAACGCAATATTTGTTTGTCCCATCGCGTGTGTAACCGTAAAAAGCATCGTAAAGCCTAAAGCTAAAATCAATAAAAGGTGTTTCATGTTTTTTTCTCCTAGTCGGCAGGATCTGTTTAAAAGATTTGCCATTGTGAAAAAAAGTGTCGGTCGGAACAGGAACGTGTTGTCTTCACTTTTCAAACGAACCTCGACCAGGGATTATTCCAAAAACTTTTGCCAGCTTAAATAAACAGAGCAAGTTGTTTAGAATCACAGCTTTCCCTTGAAACTGTATTCTTCTGAAAAAGAAAGATTTTTGCCTTCGGCATTTTTATTGCTTTGGCAAAGGAAATTTTACGGTGGAAGAACGATGAATATTGACGAATAATGGCTTTGAATTGAATTTAAGTGTATTATGTATTTTTTTTTATGTCCACCTTTATTAATGATGACCAAATAAGGGATTAAAATAATCAAGTCGGCTTGGAAATAATTTATGATGCAATTCCCAAAATTCAAATATCTAAACACAATCACAATAGTTTTATTGACTATTTCAATTTCATTTTCACAGACGATGCCAAAGGTCAATAAAAAACAACTTGCCGCTCAAGTCAAAGCGGAATTTCTTCACGCCTGGAACGGTTATAAACAATATGCCTGGAATCACGATGATTTGAAGCCTGTTTCCAAAACTTATCGGGATTGGTATGGAACGACGCTGTTGATGACTCCGGTTGATTCGCTCGATTCGCTTTATTTGCTCGGGTTTAAGGACGAAGCGGATAAGACCCGAAAATATATCACCGATAATCTTTCATTTGATAAAGATATTGACGTGCAGAATTTTGAAATTACGATTCGGATTCTGGGCGGACTTCTTTCGAGTTATCAAATGACGGGCGATAAAAAATTGTTGGCTTTGGCGGAAGCTTTAGGTAATCGTTTGCTGCCTGTTTTCAATTCGCCAACGGGAATGCCGTATCGTTTCGTCAATCTAAGAACAGGCAAGGTGAAAGACCCGATTTCCAATCCGGCTGAAACGGGAACGCTTTTGATTGAATTCGGAACTCTGGCAAAATTGACTAATAAACCTGTTTTTTACGAAAAAGCCAAACGCGCTTTGGTCGAAACTTATAAACGCCGTTCTTCAATCGGTTTGGTCGGCGAAAATATCAACGTCGAAACGGGCGAATGGACAAATAAGGATAGTCACGTCAGCGGGGCGATTGATTCTTATTATGAGTATTTGCTGAAATGCGCGATCTTGTTTGACGACAAAGATTGCAGAAAGATGTGGGAAGATTCGATCATTGCCATCAATAAATATCTGGCGGACGAAGTTCGCGGCGAGCTTTGGTATGGTCACGCGGATATGGACACGGGTAAGCGTAAAGATACGACCTACGGTGCACTTGACGCATTTTTCCCAGCAGTTTTAGCGATGGGCGGCGATTTGGAACGAGCAAAAAGATTGCAGGATTCCGGCTATAAAATGTGGACAAAACACGGCATCGAACCCGAAGTTTTTGATTATCAAAAGCAGGAAGTAACTTACGCGGGTTATCCTCTGCGTCCCGAAATAGTTGAATCAACTTATTATCTTTACCATTACACCAACGACGAAAAGTATTTGCAGATGGGTAAAACATTTTTGGAAGATACAATTAAATATTGCCGAACAGATGTTGCTTATACAGGACTTAAAAGCGTAGTGACCAAAGAGAAAAACGATTATATGCACAGTTTTCTTTTTGCCGAAACTTTCAAATATTACTATCTGCTTTTTGCTCCGCCAAAAACTTTAGATTTCAACAAGACAATTTTTAATACCGAAGCGCATCCGATTAGAAAAACTTGGTAATTTCCGAATTGACATCTGAAATGCGTGTAATTACAATGTAGTTATGAAAACGAATATTGTGACAATTGGAAATTCACAAGGAATTAGAATTCCAAAGATTTTATTGGAACAAAGTAAATTGTCGAAGGAAGTAGAGTTAGAAGTTCGTGGCGAAAGCATAGTTATTTTGCCTGCTCGCAAACCGAGAGACGGATGGGGCGAAATGTTTCAGTCTGCTTTAGCGGCTGGAGAAACTGATGACACAGAAGAATTTGCTGATTGGGATGCAAATAGTTTAACGCATTTTGATGGGGAAGAATGGTAATCAAAAGGTTTGAGATTTATTGGGTCAGTCTTAATCCAACCGTCGGACGTGAAATGCAAAAAACTCGACCAGCAGTAGTAATTTCGCCCGATGAGATGAATGGGGCATTAGGAACGGTCATAGTTGCTCCAATTACCTCAAACCGGAGAAATTTCCCAACCCGGGTTGCTTTCGATAATTCGGGAAAAGAAAATTACCTCGCCCTGGATCATCTTCGTGCTGTTGACAAGAGTCGGTTGGTCAAAAAAATTTCAGAATTAAGCGATGAAACGGCACAGGAACTTTGTAACCGACTGCAAGAATTATTTGCTTATTGATTTAAAATGAAAGCAGAAAAGAACGAAAAGAAAATTTTAATCACCGGCGGAACAGGATTTTTAGGTAAACATCTTGTTCAGCAATTTTTAGATGCGGGGCAAAAGAATTTGCGCGTGATGGCTTCGAGCGTTCCTGCTTGGATGAAGGATGCAGGAGTTGAACCGTTTGCAGGTTCGGTCACGAATCCTAACCACGTTGCCAAAGCCACTAAAAATTGCGAGGCGATTTATCATCTGGCGGGAAAAGTTTCGTTTGATTATGACGGTGCGAGACAAATGAACAAATTGCATGTGGAAGGCACCCGATTGTTATGTGAAGCCGCAAAAGAAAACGGAGTTAAGAACTTTATTCTAGCTTCATCTTCGGGAACTTCGGCAATTACTGATGACGGAACGATTACGGACGAAACTTATCCGCAGCCGGTCGAAATTTTGTCAAAATGGGCTTATTACGCCTCGAAATATTATCAGGAAAAAACTGCTTTGAAAGCCTTTAGCGACAAGGGCGAAAGATTGGTTATTTTGAATCCGTCATTGCTGTTGGGAAGCGGCGATGATCGTTTGAGTTCGACCAAAGTTGTGCTTGATTTTATGGCGCAAAAACTTCCGATAACTCCCGGCGGTGGACTAAATTTTGTGGATGCACGCGATGCCGCAACAGCTTTTGTCAATGCGATTGATAAAGGCAGAAATCAGGAAAGGTATTTGCTCGGTGCGGTCAACTGGACGGTTAAAGAATTCTTTGCACGACTTGAAAGATTAACGGGAGTTT
>DAORIL010000243.1:0-9017 GCA_035438525.1 Pyrinomonadaceae bacterium | reverse complement strand
GATTTCGACACCAACCGTAGCTTCCATCAAACTCTTTTGATTATCGGCTTGCGAACTGGTTTTTTCTAACTCGATACGTTTGACCTCGGCTTCACGCTGGGCATTGAACATTGATTGTTTTTGTTCAGCCAAAATCTTTTCGGTTTGAGTTTTCATCAAATCTTCGGGCAAATGAATGTGGCAAATCAGCACGTTGACGACATCAACATGATATTTCAAAAGATGAATTCGCACACGAGCTTCGGCTCTTTCCTGTTCTTCATGACGGTTTTGCAGATAAGCCATTGCCGAACTTTCTGAAGCTTGATTGCGGAAAATCGAGTCAATCAGCGGGTGCATGACGTTTTGAATAAGTTTGTCCGTATTGCCGATTTTAGCGACCATAAACGGCGCATCTTCGGGTTTGACGCGAAAAACTACGCGCACTTCTAACTGCATAGTAAAACCGTCTTTGGAAATTACGGCAAACGGATCGAATGAATTTCCGACTTCTTCCGCCGTCCATTCCACAGTCATATTGGTAGTTGGAATCGTGATTGGTGTAGTCGCCAGTGTATTGACATAGTATTTTCCGGGACCTACCACTTTTTCCTGAATTCCGCGATAACCGTTCGGCACAACGTATGCTTCGTGGGTTCCGCTGTCGAGACGTTTATCGGCTGGATCACTCGAAAGTAATTCGGCTTTTAAAACGTCAAGCGGTTTATCATCTCCATCAACTTCGTCAAGTTTTTTCGCCGCCAAAGTGACCTGTTCGGCTTCTTCCTGCTCCAATCTTTCACGGACTTTTCGCGCCATTTCTTCGCGGATTTCCTGCGTTGGGTCCTTACCGACGTTGGAAACGATGACCGCAACTTCACCGGGTTTTACTTCTTTGGCTGAATCAAGAATCACTTTGAACATCAGCGGATTGATATAATAAGTTCCGGGCAACAGAATGTCTTTTTGCGGACCACGCTGACCGCCTTTTTCGATAAAGGTATTACTGTCCTGGAAATTATCGTGTCCTTCGACTGGTTGTGCTACATAATCTTTGGGATCAAGCGGTGCGCCATCCAACGCTTCGACCAAACCGACCTGATTTTCCGTAATCAAGGTTGCATCAACTAATCGAACAGTAAAAAGTCCCGGCTTTTGTTCATTATTTGCCGAAAATGACGCGGTGTGAATACGATAGGTTCCGGGTGTAAGTAAATCAACCTGTGGACCTTTTTGACCGCCGTTTTGTAAGAAAATCTCTGCGTCCTGGAAATTTTTATGATCTCTGATTGCCTTGCCGTGAAGTCTACCTTGATCAAGCTGCGCTCCGTCAGCCGAGGTAATAATGCCGATTTTTCCCGGAGGAATAAGAGTGGTTTTAGCTACTGACACATTGAATAAATAAGGATGAATTGCCCATTTTCCGGGAGGCAAAGTGCGAAGCTGAATACCTTTGACACCGCCTTGTTTGATAAAAGCAATCGGGTCCTGGAAATTATTATGAGCATTTTGAGCGCGGTCAGGCGCAAAGTTTCTGCCCATCGGCATTGGTTCGCCGTCAATAGCTTCGATAATTCCCAATTCGTCCGCACCGATTTCAACTAACGGCACTTTATACAAAACCCGTTCAATCGGATACATCACAAAATGAAGTCCGGGTTTTAAAACTTCGGCTTGAATACCCACTTCGCCTTCGGTTGCAACGACACGACCTTGCGCCATTTTTCGCCCGAAATACCGGCGTTCTTTGATACCGACCTCGGTTGCGCCAATATTGACTAAAAATCGGGTGACAACATACCAAATCACACCTAAAACGATGAGTGCAAGCACACCCAAAACTATTAAAGTAGTTGGATTATTCATTGAAACTTCCTCAGTTTTGACAAGCTGAACTCTGAACCACAGAACAATTAAAAATTAAAAGTTAAAAATTAAAATTTTTTCATTTTGCACTTTTAATTTTGCATTTTCTCTACAGTTGCTTTCCTAAAATTTCGCGGCGCATGCTCGTCAATTTTTCTTTGAGTAAATAACCTGCGCCGGAAACTCTCGCCTCACTTGCGAGTGACCAGTAATGGCTCTCTAAAATTTCAACTAATTTTTCACCCGAAATTTTGTTAAGCCGTTTTTGTTTGTATAGTTCATTTGTCGTCTCCAGAACTTGTAAAAAAATCTCTGCTGAATTGGTCAACGCGGACAGATGCACTAATTTGAGCAGATTATCCAAAGTCGGAGTTTCCGACAGTTTCTTCGCGGATAATTCAACTAAATCGGCATTTGCCGTCAGTCCGTTGCTTTTCACAAAATCTGCCAATTTATCGGCATCGTTTCGCATTAAAATCTGAAACACTTCATCATAAAGACGCGAATCGCCAAAGACTTTTGCTTCCAGAAGTGAATTAAAATCCGATTCTTCAGCACGTTGGAGCAAATTTTGGCGAAGTTCGCTTCGTCTTTCGGTTAATTCTTTTTCGTCCTGCTCTTTTTGCCAAACGCGTAATTCGTCTTCGTCAGGTGCAAAAAGACTTCGATAATTTGTTGGGGGGTTAAATGAATCCGGTGGTTGGAATGGTGGTAAAGATTTTCGGCGATTCACAAAAAACGCGATCGAGGCAACCGTTGCCGAAATAATCACTAGAAATAAAAAGAGAAGAATCATCTTCGCAAAGCAACGTTGTCGCCAAACTTAAATAAAACTTCCGAGCGTTGCCTTCTTGAAATTATTAATACGACAGAATTCTAAAATAAGTTTCCGAATTTTGTCACCTGACAACTCAAATTTTGATGCTAAAATTAAAAAATGATCGATTCATTACAACTCTGGCATAAATTTGTCGAAACCCAAGACGCAGCAATTCTAAATGAACTTTTAGCCGAAAATGTCCAATTTCACTCGCCGTTTGTCTGGAAACCGAAAGACGGCAAAGTAATTACAACCGTAATTTTGACGACCGTTACTCAGGTTTTCAAAGAATTTCGCTATGTTCGTGAAATTTTAGATGAATACAATTGGGCGTTGGAATTTGAAGCCAAAATCGGCGATTTGACCTTGCGCGGAGTCGATTTAATTCAAATAAATGAAGACGGACAAATTATTGATTTTGAAGTAATGGTTCGTCCTGCTAACGCTCTGCAAGCATTGGGTTTAGAAATGAGCAGAAGATTAGAACAACAGAAAACTTAACGCAAAGGCGCAAAGTGGCAAAGACGCAAAGGGAAAACCAAAAACAAAAGGATAAGATCAAATTTAAAAAAACTTTGCGTCTTTGCGTTAAAAAATTTATCGTCTTCTCCGTTCCGGAAAACTTCGGCTTTCGTAGTCTCGTTTTTTTGTAAATTGTTCGATTTCCCGATTAAATTTCCCTTCATCATCAAAGAGCGGAAAGAGTCGCAAATCCGGCGCAAGAAAGGCAGCACGAAGCGGAACGGGACGCGAACCAGCGCGATTAATGACTTTGACCGAAACACCTCGAACTTCTTCGATCCATCGGGCAAATTCTTCGGCATTTCCAACCGTGGCTGAGAGCAAAAGCAAACGAATTCGCGGCGGACTCAAGATAATTGCCTCTTCCCAAACGTGACCGCGATCCTGGTCCGACAGATAATGCGCTTCATCCAAAATCACGAAATCCGTGCGGACTTGTTCACCCATTCTAAGTGCGTCAAATAATTGATTACGATAGATTTCCGTTGTTCCAACGATGAGCGGTGCATTTGCATTTTCTTTACGGTCGCCGGTTAAAATCCCGACATTTTCTGCGCCGAATTCCGTTGAAAATTCCAAATATTTTGAGTTGGTCAAAGCTTTTAACGGCGTGGTATACCAGGCGCGTTTACCTTCTGCCAAAAGACGGCGAATTTCTTCGCGGGCAATCCAGGTTTTTCCGCTTCCGGTTGGAGCAGTTACTAAAACATCCTGCGTATTAATAGCCTGCAAGGCTTCGAGTTGAAATGGATCGGGAACTAAGGGAGTCGGTTCGGGAGTGCCGATTCCGGCTAATAATTTTTCGACTTGGCGTTTGTTAGAGACAGCTACGACAGGCGGCCGAAATTCGCTGAAACTTTCGCCTGCAAGTTCGCGTTTGAAATTACGTTCCTTTCGACGGTTGACGTTGGAACGCGCACTTTTGTCGTTTTTCCCACTACTTTTCGATTTTTGACGAGGACGCGACATAAAAGAGATGTTAAATCGTTGATTGATAAATGTCTAATCCTTTTAATTGAATGGCAAAAATGATAAAATATTTAATTGCTTTGTCAACACTTTTATCGTTTTTTGCGTCTAAGTATGACAGAGAAGTTTTTAATACAGATTTTTATTAAATTTATTTTTTTATACGGTTATGGAAGAGAAAGAACTTTTTGAGAATTACGAACATAATGTCTGGGAATTCACACCAAATTTTTACAAAATTATTGGTTTGGCGGTAGTTTTAAATTTCCTCGGACTTTTTGCCATCGGTCAGTTTAATATTTTTAGCACTCGCGGATGTGATACGCCGTATGTCGGAATCGTCTGTCAGGCAATGGATTCTGCCTATATTGCTTCTGTCTTTTATGGAAAAGGTTTTGAAGCAGACAGCATAGATTATAAAAAAACCGAAATTTCAGATGATGAAGTTGTGACAGTGATTGATGTTACCGACCAATTAAAATACCCGGATGGTTATTTTGCCTTGGCAAATCCGTCGGAAAATTCTGAAAATTCATCGCCTCTTGATAGTTTTAATCCGACTACCGATCCACTTGCACCTACACCAAGTCAAAAAGTTGATGATATGGGAGTTCAAGTTCTTCCGACTCCAAATAATGATGTAAGTAAACAAGATTCGGCTGATCTTCCATTCAAGATTGGCGGAGATGATAAACCAAGTTCTAAAACCCCGTCTATTGCAAAAGTTAAAACTCCAAAACCGAATAAAACGACTTTACCAAATACTTCGCCTACAAAATTACCGGGTGATAACGAAATTGCATCAAAAGATGGAGGTGATAAAACACCTATTAAACCTACGCCATCGCCAACTCCGACACCTGATGCAGGTATAGCTAAAGACGAATTTAATCAAAAATTCAATAAAAAACCTTTGCAGGATTTTGCCGACGGAGTGTTGGCTAAACTTGATAGCACCAAACCCGAAGACAAAGTTGATTTAACCCAACAGTTTACTGTTATTTTAGATGGAACGCTGACTGATGACGGTAAATTTGACACCAAGAAAACAAGATTTACCAAAAGCGAAGGCGAAGGCGATAAAAAAATGGTAGATGTTGCCAAAAGTGCGATTGAAGCAATCGGCGACAGCACTTTGTTTAGTTATCTGAAAGCACTTGGCGTGGACCAAGTGAATATTACTTTGGTGCAGGATGATAAACAAATTTACGCTATCATTAAATCCAGTCAGCCAAGTGTGGAAAAAGCAAAATCTGCTTCAAGTGGATTTAACACTTTGATTTCTCTGGCAAATATTAATACGAAAGATGATAAAGAGGTTCAAGCATTACTCAAAGCAACCAAAGTTAAGGCAGAAGGCAAAAGTTTTGTTATTAACTTTGCGATGCCAAAAGACGATGCCCACAAACTAATTGATCAAAAATTAGGAGAAGCACGCCAAAAAAAGTTGCAGAACAACAGTGACGGCACTAAACCCGAAACTGAAAAAGGTAAATGAGGAAAGTTAGTCTAAAACTGTTTGGAATATTGAGTTGCCTGATGATTCTGGCAACTCTTCCTACATTTGCTCAAAATGAAATAAACAAAAAACCTTTGCAAGATTCTGCAGATAATTTGAACCAAAAACTTGAAAAAGGCGAAGTTGATTTAACTAAACCTTTTTCCGTTACTTTAGAGGGTTATTTAACCAAAGAAGGTAAGTTTGACATAAAACGAAGCCGATTCACTAAATCTGAAGGTGATAGGCAAATGGTTGAAGTTGTTAAACAAGCAATCGAAGCCGTTAGTGACTCAGGAATGCTTTCTTATTTACAACAATTTGGAATTGAAAAAGTTATTGTAAATATTTCGCAAGATGACAAGAATGTTGCGGCTGTTATTACCTCTGAATTGCCAACTGTCGCAAAAGCAAAAACTATTGTCAGCGGTTTTAATGTGTTTTTTCAAATGGCAAAAATAAATGTGAAAGAAGAAACTGAAAAAACTCTCTTAAATGCGGCAAAAGTCAGTTCGCAAGATAAAAATTTCATCATAAATTTTGCAATGCCGAAAGAAGAGGTGCACCAACTTTTGAAAAATGAACTTCAAAAGGCAAAAGAAAAAAGCTATAGTAATAAAGTGAATTAAAACGATGACTAATCGTAGAAACTACAATTCAATCCTTTTTCTCACTGTCTATCTCGGCTTGGTGCTGGTTGGCGGAGGCTCTCAGGTCTTTGCCCATGCTGCGACTAATTCGCTTTTTGATCTTCGCAATGAGATTGAATTTAAGGATGATTTAGACAATAAACCTGATGATTTATGTCCAAACTTAACTGCACAAATTGATGAAAAAGATAAAAAGTTCATTGCGGATTACGTCAAGTTAGTTTCAGTTTCTCTAAAAAATCATTTACCCGGTATTCAATTTGAGATTATAGACGGTGTTAATAATAAAGATTTTCCGTCGCTTAACAGTCAGCTTTCAATTAATTTTTTTCAATTAAAATCCAATAAAGACGGACTTTTAAGCAAAATAAATTTTACAACTGCTGAAATTAAGAAAACAACGCATTTTACTTTAGCTTTCAACCAAATTCTACATTTAGAACGTAATAAGTCACAGAATTTTCTTGAAAAAGTAATTTACGAAAACACCAAAGTTTTATCCTCAAACAATCAAATTTTCATCGTTACCCGTTTACCTCGCGGTTCAATAGATTCACTTCTTAAATAATCACGCCCAATCCATTTTAAAATATTAACTTGCGATTAGTTTAAATCGCCTTTTTCCGTTGTGAATCTATTGACACAACCATTTTTACAAAACAATGAACTTTGCAGATAAATTTTTAACCAAAATATTTGGAAGCGAAAACAATCGCTTCTTGAAAAAAATCCAACCGATCATCGAACATATCAATTCGCTTGAACCGCAGTTACAGGCACTTTCTGATGATGAACTTCGCACCCGCACTGCCCGATTCAAAGAACACGTGGCAAATGCTTTAGAGGGAATTACCGATAAAGAAACCCGCCGTAAAAAAGAGCAGGAAGTTTTGAATGAGCTTTTGCCAGAAGCCTTTGCGACCGTTCGTGAAGGTTCGCGTCGGGTCACCGGAATGCGCCATTTTGATGTGCAAATGATTGGTGGTTTAGTTTTGCACCAAGGTAAAATCGCCGAAATGAGAACTGGTGAAGGTAAAACTTTGGTGGCAACTTTGCCTTGTTATCTCAATGCTTTAACCGGACGCGGTGTTCACGTTGTTACCGTCAATGACTATCTTGCATCGCGCGACGCGGAATGGATGGGCAGAATTCACCGTTTTTTAGGTTTAACCGTTGGTTGTATCCAAAATAATATGGACGATTACGAACGGCTTGAGCAATATAATGCGGATATTACCTACGGAACAAATAATGAATTCGGCTTTGATTATCTGCGCGATAATATGAAATTTGACCCCGATCAATTGGTGCAAAAACGCGGTCATTATTTTGCGGTCATTGACGAAGTTGACTCGATTTTGATTGACGAAGCCAGAACGCCATTGATCATTTCCGGCTCGTCAGACGAAGCCACCGATAAATATTTTGTCGCCAATGAGATTATTCCAAAATTAGAACGCGGTCATAAAGACGAAGAAACCAAAGTCACCACGGGCGATTATCTTTTGGACGAAAAGAATCACTCGGCAGTTTTGACCGAACAAGGTGTGTTGAAAGCTGAAAGACTTTTGGGCGTTGGTAATCTTTATGATCCTGCCAACATGGAATTGCTCCATTGCGTTGAACAGGCTTTGAAAGCCCACACACTTTACAAACTTGATCATCATTATGTTGTCCAAAACGGCGAAGTTATCATCGTTGACGATTTTACCGGACGTTTGATGGAAGGTCGCCGTTGGTCTGACGGTTTGCACCAGGCAGTTGAAGCCAAAGAAGGCGTGACGATTGAACGTGAAAATCAAACTCTGGCGACTATTACCCTCCAAAATTATTTCCGAATGTATGAAAAACTTTCGGGGATGACGGGAACTGCCGAAACCGAAGCGGCTGAATTTGCCGCGACTTACAACATTGACGTGATTATTATTCCAACCAATCGTTCGATGGTTCGGAAAGATAATCCTGATGTTATTTACCGCACTTTGCCCGAAAAATGGGAAGCGACGGCTGCTGAAATCAAAGATTGTTATGAACGCGGACAACCTGTTCTGGTCGGAACAGTGTCGGTTGAAAATTCGGAAAGAATTTCTGCCACGCTCACTAAAATGGGCATTAAACACAATGTTTTGAACGCCAAATATCACGAACGCGAAGCCGAAATCGTCGCTCAAGCTGGACGCAAAGGTGCAATCACGATTGCAACCAATATGGCTGGGCGCGGAACGGACATTCTTTTGGGCGGAAACCCCGAATTTTTGGCGCGGGAATTTCTGAAAAAACAGGAAATCAATCCTGATGAAGCCACGCCCGAACAATTTGAAGCCGAATTGAAAAAGGCTGAGGCAATCGTCAAAGCCGAACACGAGGAAGTAGTTGCGCTCGGCGGATTGCATATTATCGGCACGGAACGTCACGAATCGCGGCGAATTGATAATCAGCTTCGCGGACGCGCCGGACGACAGGGCGATCCTGGTTCAACCCGTTTCGTTCTCTCGCTCGAAGACGATTTGATGCGGATTTTTGCAGGTGATAAAGTTCGTTCGATGATGGAATGGCTCGGAATGGAAAATGGCGTGGCGATTGAATCAAAAACCGTTTCCAAACAAATTGAACGCGCTCAAAAAGCGGTCGAAGCCCGTAACTTTGAAACCCGTAAACACGTTTTGAAATATGACGACGTGATGAATAAACAGCGCGACACGATTTACGGATT
>DAORIL010000242.1:0-9032 GCA_035438525.1 Pyrinomonadaceae bacterium | reverse complement strand
GGTGCCAAAGCTACGCCATTAACCAGTTTTAAAGAATTTCAAATCGCCCAATTTGCATTGAATGCCAACGGCAAAAGATTGGCTATCGCCCGCGGTTCGCGCAATCGTGACATTGTCTTGATCAAAAGCACAGATAATTAAAAAGACCTTTCCGCCATTCCTTTCTTTATATGACCTTATTTTATCAAGTTTCTCGTTTATGTGTGTAGAGGCTGATCTTTCAGCCAAAGGAGAAATTATGATGATTTTACGCAGAAATAATTGGACAAAGTTAGGAATTGTTTTGTCATTGATGTTTTCAGTTTTCAGCCTTAGCGCAATCGCGCAGGATAAACCGATGTCAGCGAATGCCCTGGCGGGATTGATTACCGACCTCAAAGAAGTGGTTTCAAAAAATAGTCCTAATGAAAAGGATGCTCAATTGGTTAGCGCAAAATGGGATAAACGCCGGGATTTGACGGGCAAAACTAAATCGGTGGTTATCAATCTACTTTGGGATGATGTCAAAGCCGTTATCAAGGATTCGGGAGTTCAATATCAAATTTATTCAATTTTCTCCTTCACCAAACAGATTCCTGACGAACAATTTGCCAAATCGGGGGCAAAGGCAACAAATCCGTCAAAAAAGGAATTGGTCGAAAAATTAGTTGACTTGGTTTTTATGAGTCATCCGTATGTCAATATTGAAAAACAACTGGAAGGACTTCCGGGGACAAAAAGTGCACAGGAAATCGAGAAAATCAACGCCGAAGCCCAGCGTCAGCGATATGAAAATTTTGACGATGCGTTGAAAGTCAATAAAAAACTCACCGCTACCCAAAAAACATTTGTCAAAGCTAATTATGAGCGTTTGAGCAAAATGGTGGATCAACAAATTGATGCGACGATCAAATTGAATTTTCCCACCGAACAATGGGTGCAAGAAGGGATGGAAAAAATCTTTGCCAAACGATTTGCCGCCGAAGAAATCAATAATTTAACCGCTTTTTTTGATTCGGATAAAGGCGGACAGGTTTTAAAATATGTTCGGCAGACAGAGATGGAACAACTTATTACCGGCAACGGCGGTAAACTCGATTTTACCGAATCAGACAAAGCCGAACATGATAAATTCGTTGCCACCGCGCTCGGCAAAAAATTCATCGCCGCTTATATCAAAGAAACGGAAGAATACGAGGCACTCAAAGAAGGCGAAGTTAGAAGGAATGTTCCCAACGCAGACGGTTTTGCTCTGCTTGAACCGATAAATCTGAATAAATTTTTTAATAAGTTTGTGGCGGAGAATTATAAGCAGTAAGTTTGATCATTACTAAGCGGCATGGGGATTATTGCAATTAGCTAAAAACGATTATTTTAAGTTTTTCTACCCGCGAATCTCCGCGAATGAACGCGAATTTAATGCGTAATTCGTAATTGGTAATTCGTGATTAGTCAAACGAACTCCAACTTATCAATGGCGAACTACGAATTACATTTTTCATTCGCGCTGATTTGCGTCTATTCGCGGGCAAAGTTTCTATTTTGCAATAGCGCCATTTTGAGAAGAAATTGTGATAGTTTTGGAAATTTGTTTTATGATGAAGAATATGGAGACCGAATTCGTGAAAAAGAATCTAAAACTAATTTCTTTGACTCTTTGGGCAATAACCATCCTTACCGGAACATTACTGGCTGACTCACCCTCAGACATTGCTAATATCGGATGGGCGATGCAATCCGGCGGAACTTCGGGCGGAAACGGAGCGACAGCCTCTCACATCTATACGGTTCACAACCGCGCCGAGCTTTTGCAGGCGATTGACGGCGTTGATTTGGTAACCGGAAAAAGCGAAAAGAAAGCACCAAAAATCATCAAATGGGTTGGCGCAATTGATATGAGCGAAGGGAAAGCCTATACCAACCACGCTGATCAGGCTTTACGCGGCGAAATTAAACTTAACCCTAATACGACGATTATCGGCATCGGAAGCACCGCGTATCTGCCAAACGGTTGGTTTATGATTCGCGGCGTGGACAACGTAATTATCCGTAATATCAAGATAACCAACCCTTGTGATCTTTTTCCGCAATGGGATCCAAATGATGACGATGGTAATTACAATTCCGAATTTGACGGTCTGACGATTGATAAATCTACACACGTTTGGATTGACCATCTATATTTTACAGATGCACCGCATACCGACGATTTAGAACCGCTCGGCAACGTGGATAAAAAAGGTATCAAAAAACATATTGAATGTCACGATGGTTCACTTGATATTAAAAGTGCTTCGGATTTCGTCACGGTTTCAAATACCAAATTTGAATCACACTTAAAAAATAACTTAGTTGGATCATCTGATAAAAGAATCGAAGATATTGGACATCAGAATATTACGTTTGCCTACAATTGGTTTCAGGATATTGGACAACGCAGTCCGCGTGTGAGATTCGGCAGAGTCCACGTTCTTAATAATTATTATTCGGGAAGCAAAAATAATCCTGTCTATCCGCACCTTTACAGCATCGGAACCGGGATTCAGTCGCAAATTATTTCCGACAATAATGTTTTTGAAATTGACGGTGCAAAGTCTGGTCAATGTGACGATGTGGTTTTGAATCCGCAAAAAGCTAATCCTGACGGTAACTTCAAGGATTCAGGTTCAATAATCAATGGGGCAGCATTGGCTGGCTGCACATCGCCTCCTACGGTAAATTGGTCAGTGCCTTATTCATTTAGCAAATTGCCAATTGATAAGGTAAAGAACAGCGTTACTGCAAACGCCGGAGTTGGAAAAATTAGCTTCTAAACTTTTTATGTCTTTCTTTTTGACAGTTTTTCGCATTTAATAATGAAAGTCTTTTTGGAGAATCTAACTTATATGAAAATTTTTTTCTTAACTTGTGTATTTTTAATGCTTTGTTCGTCCGTTTTGGCTCAAAAAACTTTTGAGTTAAAAGATGCTTCAAAGTATTTTGACATCAAAATTAAGGTTGCCAAATGCGAAGATGGGTTTTGCAGCGGCAAGGCTTCGTTTTCCTTTTACAAAAAAGGCGGAACGACTCCGTATCAAGTCATAAATCTTGATGATACGCAGATTCAGCTTGACGAGAACGGCAACGCACAGGCAAATATTTCTATGCTTTATGATAATCAAAGCGCGGTAAATATTGATGATTTTAACTTTGACGGAATGGAAGATGTAGCAATTTGTGACGGTGCAAACGGCAGTTACGGCGGACCTTCGTATCAGGTTTATCTGTCTTCAAAAGCAGCGGGAAAATTCGTTTTGAGCAAATCGTTTAGTGAACTCGGACAGCATTTGGGAATGTTCGAGGTTGATAAAAAGAAAAAAGTTTTACGGATTTTTGATAAAAGCGGCTGCTGCTGGCACGTCACCGAAGAATATAAAGTCGTTAATAACAACCCGGTCAAAGTCTTTAGCGAAGAAGAAGATGCAACGATTCCCGATGAAACAAAAGTTAAAATTACTACTAAAACTTTGGTTAACGGAAAATGGCAAACAAAGACTAAAATTGTGAAAAGAGAGGATTAAACAGGAAGCCCAAAGTTAGCCGGCTGAAACAAAGGTTATATTTTACTTTTTAATCTGCAAATTACTCAGAAAATCTTCAACTTCTCGCGGAGATTTGAGACAAATGATAGTTTTTTCGTTCTCAAATCTCTGCAATCTTTCTTCAATTTTCGGTTTAGTCATTTTCTGAAAATTCCAGATCCAGCCTAAAAACTCCAAATCAATTTTTTCATTACAACCCTCGGTCATGTCGGGACGATTGGTATTTCTATATTTCACCCAACGCTTTAAAATCCGATAAAGACAAATAGTTCGCGGAAAATCAAGAAAAATTGCAGTATCACAAGCCTCAATCCGTATTTCCATCGTCCCGCCAAAATTTCCATCCATTATCCACGAATCTTTTTTGATAAGGTTCGCAACTACTTTTTGCCACTCATCTTTTGGTTTTTTTTCCCAATTCGGTTGCCAATAGAGTTTGTCGAGATGAAATACTTCAATTTGTAAAACTTCGCCTAATTTTTTGGCTAAAGTTGATTTTCCTGCGCCACCCGAACCGATAATAACAATCCTTTTCATAACTGCTAAAACAATTGTTTCTTTTGATACAAAGCTAAAAAGTCCATTGTCAGCGCAACTACACAATGAAGCGATAATCCGAGCCAAATGCTGTTATTGGTATAACTTAGCCAGCCGAGAAAAATGCCTGCCAAAATTGCGGCAAAGGCTTCTGCGCCGGGTTTGCCGTAGTGAATCATGCAATAGGGAATCGTCATCACAAAAATTGAATACATTCCCAAAGTCGGTTTCAAACTTTGAATCAAAAATCCGCGAAAGAAAAATTCGGTGCAAAAAAAATGAAAAATATACAAAATTTCCCAAATCAAAAGTGAATAGCCCAAATACGGCATGTCGTTAAAAATTTTGAAAAAAGGATATTTAGTTGCAAAACTTGAAGTGAGCGAGGCGAGAAAAATAAGCGGCAGCATAATCGCAAAACAGAGCAATAAAACTTGCCAAAAGCCTTCTTCGATTTGAATTTTTAAGCCAAAATCAGTCAGATTTTTTCCAAAAATGAACTTAATAAAAATTGTCGGAATAATGAAGTAAAAAACGGTCAGCAATCCAATCCAATAGCCTAACTGCGTTAAATTGTTGCGCTCTGTATTGCTGATTGCCTCTCCAAACCAATTGAGCGGCGTGTTTCGCAAAATATCTGAAACGGTTTTGATATTGTTGAGGTAATAAATACAAGTCAATGCAAATGCGGCGTAAACAAGTGCAAAGACCGTAATTTTATCAAGATTGGCAAAATCAAGCCGGATTGATTCGTAAATTTTTAACATTCGATGGTTTTAATGAAGTCCTGTTTTTTTGATCATTCCGCCTTCTGCATCTGCTAACGGATGCACGATAACAAAAGCCGTTTCGTCAATTTCTTTAACTACTGTTTTAACGCTTCCGATTTCTAAACGGGTGACGACGCAATAAATAATATCCTGTTCCCGATCAGATAACCCCCGGCGACCATGGTAGATCGTGACACTGCGTTTTAAATCTCTGACAATAGATTTTCTGATTTCTTCGCTTTTTTCCGAAACGATGATAATTGCCGTATATTCTTCGATCCCGTGAAGCAAAAAATTAGCAGTTTTGGCAGCGGCAATATAGGTCAAAATTGAATATAAAGCAATTTCGATGCTCAGGAAAAATGCGGCTGAGAGGAAAATAAAAATGTTGAGAATCAAAATAACATCGCCAACCCGCAACAGATGACTGTTTTTACTGACAAGCAATGCGGCGACTTCTGTTCCGTCCAGAACCGCTCCGCCACGAATCGCCAAACCGATTCCTGCACCGATAAAAAATCCGCCGAAAACTGAGGTTAAAAGCAAATCTGGCGTGACATCGGGGAATTTAACCACTGCCAGACAAATCGATAAACCGACAATTGCCAGAGCACTTTTGAAAGCAAATTTTTTCCCGATTTGATTGTATCCAAGAGCAACAAACGGCAGATTTACAATTAAAATAAGCACCGGTAATGGAAATCCGGTAAGCTGCGAAATAAGCATCGAAATTCCGGTGACACCGCCGTCAATAAAGTGACTCGACAGCAAAAATCCTTTCAATCCCATTCCAACCGCAAAAATGCCGAGAAGGATGAGAACCGTGTCTTTCAAATTACTGACAAAAGTTTTCATCCTTCAATGATAACGAACAAATGGTTTTTTCAAAAATTATGATTTAATTTGATAAAAAGCCTTTCTGCCTAAATATCGTGCCGAAGTGCCTAGATCTTCTTCAATTCTGAGCAATTGGTTGTATTTGGCAATGCGGTCTGAACGGCAGAGCGAACCTGTTTTGATTTGTCCGGCGTTGGTTGCCACAGCTAAATCTGCGATAAAAGAATCTTCGGTTTCGCCTGAACGATGCGAAATAACTGCGGTCATATTATTGGTTTTAGCCAGTTCAATCGCATCCAAAGTTTCGGTTAAAGTGCCGATTTGATTAACTTTGATCAAAATTGAGTTAGCACAGCCTTCGTCAATTCCTTTTTGCAAAAATTTAACGTTGGTAACAAATAAATCATCGCCAACCAATTGAATTTTTTTGCCAACTTTGTCAGTGATGTATTTCCAGCCTTCCCAATCGTTTTCCGCCATTCCGTCTTCAATCGAAATGATCGGATATTTTTCTGTCCAGCTAATCCAATAATCCGCCATTTCGGTTGGCGTTAATTCGCCTTTATCGGACTTTTTGAAGATATATTTGCCGTCTTTGAAAAACTCACTGGCTGCCGGATCAAGCGCGAGCATCACATCATCGCCCGCTTTATAACCTGCTTTTTCGATGGCTTCGAGAATTGTTTCAACCGCTTCTTCGTTTGATTTCAGATTCGGGGCAAAACCACCTTCGTCACCAACTCCGGTTGAATAACCGCGAGATTTCAAAACATTTTTTAAGTTATGAAAAATTTCTGCACCACAGCGCAAACCTTCAGCAAAATTTTCTGCGCCGACGGGCATTACCATAAATTCCTGGAAATCCACGTTGTTATCAGCGTGT
This sequence comes from Pyrinomonadaceae bacterium, assembly GCA_035438525.1. GTDB lineage: Bacteria > Acidobacteriota > Blastocatellia > Pyrinomonadales > Pyrinomonadaceae > JAIBCC01. The sequence goes on along the minus strand of DAORIL010000242.1, from coordinate 2,445 downwards.
GCGCCGCCGTTCAAAATGTTCATCATCGGAACAGGCAAAGTTTTGGCATTTGTCCCGCCTAAATAACGATACAGTGGTAATTGCAAAACCGTTGCTCCGGCACGAGCGCATGCTAACGAAACAGCCAACATTGCATTTGCGCCGAGATTCGATTTGTTTTCCGTTCCGTCTAATTCGAGCATCGTCTCGTCAATCAGATTTTGGTCAAGCACATCTAGACCTTCCAATTCGTAAGCGATTTTTTCGTTGACGTTTTCGACCGCTTGCAGTGTTCCTTTGCCTAAATAGCGTCCTTTGTCGCCATCACGCAATTCAACCGCTTCGTGTTCGCCTGTGGATGCGCCACTCGGCACACAAGCGCGACCAATTTCGCCCGATTCCAAATAAACTTCCGCCTCAATAGTTGGATTACCGCGTGAATCCAAAATTTCCCGCGCGTGAACTGTTTCGATTAAACTCATTTTGTTATTAAAGACTCCAAAGATAGATTAAAAAAGCGTAATCTAATAATTTAGCACTAAATCACTTTTGGATAAACTTGGGGGAAAATATTGTTTGTTGAGATAATAACTTGTGCGATAATAAAGGCAATCATCAGCCCCTTTACGATCTTTAATGGAGAAACTCTATGCGATTTTACCTTATATCTTTTTTGCTATGGATAGCTTTTCTATTTATTAGTCCAAATTTTATTTATGCTTGCTCTTGCTCAGATAAACCGACCGTTTTAGAAGAATTTGAATTAAATGAAGATGTCATAATTGCAGAAATTGTTGATGTTGTTGAATTCACCGAAAAAGAATCATATTTTAATAATGGTGGGGCAAAAATGTCTATTAAAAAAGTTTTCAAGGGAAATTTGAAAGAAAATGAAGAAATATTTGTGAATAATAGTCGGCTTTGCGGTTGGACATTTGATAAAAGTTCTATCGGCTCAAAGATTTTGATGTATAGCACCCCATATGAAGGCAGAAGAGGTATTTCTTTGTGTGGACGATCAGGTGGGTTGGAATATGCTAAAGAGGATCTTTTATATCTCGAAAACCTTGCCAGAGTTAAAGGAAAAACTCGTATTTCCGGAACAATAAGTTATCCATTCTTTTCAAAACAAAAAGATGTTGAGGGGAAAACGGTTAGGGTTATTGGGAAACATAAAACATATTCTCTCAAAACTGATAAAAATGGGATTTATGAAATTTATGGACTTCCTGCAGGAGACTATTTTATTAAAATAATACCGCCTAATGGCTGGAAGATAAAAGTTGACCAAGCTAGAGATTCATCCAAATTTTCAGAATATGGAGGTTACTCACCTATAAAGTTTAAAAGTAATGCCCCAATCCAGTTAGGAAAAGGAAAACATGCGTATGTTAATTTTGATTTTGTAATTGTTAATTCTATTCAAGGAAAGGTTTTGTCGCCGCAAGGCAAGCCAATAGAGGGAATTTGTGTCACTGCATTAGAGGCAGAATCAACAGAAATCAAATATGGATCATTTGATTGCACAGATGAAAAAGGGATTTTTAAAATTAAAGAAATTTATGATGAAAAAAATATTCTAGTCATTAATGGAGATGGAAAAATAAGGGCAACTCAACCAATAGAAATGTTGTTTTATCCAAACGTCAAGGAGTTTTCTAAGGCTACTATCATAAAGATAAGTGAAGGCAAAAATATTATAATTCCGCCATTTCGCATTCCGAAGGTTTTAGAAGTTTTAGAAACTGTTACTCTAAAAGGCACATTAAACTATTCTGACGGGAAGCCTGTGGAAACTGAAACTGTAGAATTTGTTGCAGATGTTGAAGATAAGAAATTTGAAGGCAAGCCATATCAATACACAAAAAAGGGCGGAACTTTTGAAATAAAAATTTTCAAAGGACAAACGGGAAAAATTAGGGGACACAAAATTTTTAATGAAAGAGATATTGAAAGTTGCCCAGACTTAAAAAATGCTGTAATTGAAAATAGTCCGTCTACCTCTGACGTTTTTACAGTAGCAACCAAATGGATGGAAATTAAAGCAGATAAAGACTTGAATAATATTAAACTGATTTTTCCCTTTAAGGAGTGTAATAAACCTTAAACTTGAAATTCACTTAACAGAATCAACATTTTACATTGTTTGGCAAATCACTTTTGGATAAACTCCCAGAAGATTTTGCGTTACAATCCGGTTATATTTTGCTAAATTTAGGGTATGACAAAGGTGAAAGAAATAATTGAGATAGATTCTTCCACCAACACTTTCGAGTGGGTTGCAGAAATTTTGCGAAGGCGTTTTGCAGAGGTTTTGGCATTGCGTGATGATGCTTTTAATACCGAAAATATCGAAGGTGTTCATCAAATGCGAGTGGCAACCAGACGTTTGCGAAGTGTGTTGCGCGATTTTTCGTCTTTGATTGATTTACACCATCTCAAAAAACCAAAAAAAGAATTGAAGCG
>DAORIL010000241.1:0-9042 GCA_035438525.1 Pyrinomonadaceae bacterium | reverse complement strand
CGCCCGATTTGCTTGATGAGCGTATAACCACCGATTTGTTGATTTGCTTGAAACACCAATTAACCTCCAGTAAAACAACCACACCCATAAATCAAAAGATGAATAGCTCTGGCAACCTCTCCGTAAAGATGAGTAGCTATTGCCACAAATATTGATAAAACGGGGTTTAATCCAATCAAAAATATTGTTGCAATCCATCCCTTATTATTTTTCCTTTTACTAAATTCTCCTACCAAAAAAAACAAACTGATAATCACCATCAATAATTTGATAAACCATTCAAAAAGAATAATCAAAAGAGCATAAAGCCATCCCGATTCGCCATATCGTCCCCAGCAATCTCTTGTAATTCTATAGCTACGCACACATATTACAGCCGTAAATGTCGGACTCACCGGCTACAAATTGAAAAATCACCAACAGCACCAGACTGATTATCGGTGGAATCAAAATACTTGCGAAAGCGATAAGAAACGATTTAGTTAATATAGTCATTCGTTTTCGATTCGGTTAAATTTTCTGTATTCATAATCAGTTTTTTCCTCCGCTTAAAAGACAGTGAGGTTAAAATAATTTGCTTTCACACCTGACCGTGGTGTAACTGCCGATTTGTTGATTTGCTTGAAACATCGTTCTTCTATTTTCTACTGACGAAGCCAATTGAAATTTTTGCTGTGAGCGCAATTATAGGCATTTTTCGCGGATATTCAATCTTTTTTTCGATTTTCCTAAATGAAAAAGAGTAGCCGAAACTACTCTTTTTGAAAGTCTATTGAGCAGGAACTCGAACTTCGTTAAGGTAAAAATATCGGTTTATTGGAAATTCCTTAATGGTAGTGCCTGAACCGGAATATTTAATTCCAACCGAAGTGACAACATATTTAGAAAGACCGAATTGCCGTCCTTTAACCCAAACAACATAAGGTAATTTAGCTTTTTCGCGGTTTCGGTTAAATGCTGTCGGGATGCAATCATCTTTCAGTATTTCATTTTTACGTTGTTCGCTTGGAAGATATAAACCCTCAACTGGCAACGGATCGTTTACACCGTTGGTTTTCCAGGGTATTTCTCCTGAAAATTTAAATTTTGTGACTATTTTAGGCGATGTGGACGGTTTCGGTTGATTTTGTATCGGAGTGTTAATTGTCTGATTCGTATTTGCTCCGCCTTGGATTGTTTTCTTTTTTTGTTTAGGCGCAGATTTAGGGATTTGCGAATCCGAAGGATATGGATAATAAGGTTTTTCTTTGTTAATTCCATTATTTCCCCCGTTAGTCAGGTATTCGTCTTGATGTATTCCGGTTGAATGCCGCTGAGCAATTATTCGTTTTTCCATTTCTTGCCGTTCTAAAGCCAATTGATTTTTAGCATTTCTGGCAATCACTGCACATTGCTGAATTGTCGGTGAATACCGGTTCCGCCTTGTGCATTCGTGATATTCATCATCAATTTTCTTTATCTCCGCATTATAAGAGTTAGTGTTGATAATATCCGATTTCTGGGCATTAGCTATTAATACATTCAAAAATAGAACAAATAACAAACCTAAAACAGGAGTAATTCTCAGTTCCAAAAACTTTTGATAATTTTTTAAGCTCATAATATTTTCACCTCTTCCGAAAAGATTAGCGGTTCTCGCTGCCATTAAAGGACGCACATTGCAGGAAGATTTGCTAATCAAGAATTTTGTTGATTAGCAATAATCATTAAAGTATTATGAGCGACAAGGGAGTATAAATTTATGTGCTGTTCAGTTTCTCCGGGTGTTGAAGTTTCATTTTCCGATACGATAATCTACGCTGCCGAAGTCGTAAATTCACAAGACAAAACGGTTCACGTTCTCGGTTATCAGAATCGGGCGCAAAATGATATTGGCAGTTTTACTGCTCCTCTTCGGGAAATTGGATTTTGGAATAAATTAAAAAGCATTTTTATTACTCAGCCGCAAAAAAACAGTCGCGAAACTACTGGAAACGCAATGATTCTGCCGTTTCCCGCTGTTCCGCGCTCAATGTCAAAAGCAAATGTTTTGGATACGAAAAATTGTCCTGATATTTTGAAAGATATAGCTAACGCATTAGTGCCGCCAATAAGGTCGCAAAGCTATGGCAGCAGGGCAATGATGATGCCACAGTCAGCCGCCGTTGAAGTTTTTGAAGCGGCTGGAATTTACACCGTTGTTTTAGCCCAAGATGCCCGACTGATTCCCGATGCGCTAAACCAGGTTCCGCTAGAAAAGCGACCAAAACTTAATCCCGAACTATTTAAAGCTTATGCTAAATGGTATCCTGATTGGACTTTTGCGCTTTGCTGTTTTAATAACAAAGAAGCCAAGGACGCGTTACCTATGCTTTGGTGGTATGAGCCGATGAATCCCGAAAAATTGTTTATGCCTGCGCTTGATTGTCACACAGGAAATATTCCGACTCTCAATACCAGTGTTTTAGTTGACCATAGTTTGGCGGTTGGCTCCATTTTTGTCGAAGGTAATTCGCAGGTAAAAAGAATTACCGGAAATTGTCCGAAATGTAACAATCCTAATCCGGATGAAAATAATTTTTGCTTGTTTTGTGGAAACATTCTCCCAAACGCAGAAATAAATCTGCAAGCTAATTATCAAAGAGTTTCCTATAAAAACTCCATTTCAAATGAGTTAAAGCCGTATTTATTGCCCCAAGTAATCGGCGGGATTTATAGCAAAATTATGCCGAATGGTGATTTTGTCTGCCAAATAGACGAAGTGCGGAAAGGAATTTGGAATCCCGTCCGCACATTGCCCCCAAACGCTTAATTTAGGATGTTTTCAGCGATTTCTGTTAATTTATTTTTACCTTGCATTTTGACTAAAATTATTATTTGATTCAGACTTGTTTCTTTCAGATTCTTCTTTCATACGATCTAGCATGTCCTGATTCTGCCTGCGTTTAATGTCGTCATAATCACTTCGGGCTTTTGAATCGTAAATCAAAGCTCCAGCCAAAATTACAATGCCTCCAATTACACCCAGCAAAAATATCCCGATAGAGATGCCTCCACTAATCTTGGTTGAAAGTTTTTTTCGGAAGAGTAGAAAAAATGCTAACGCAATCGCCGTTAAAAATAGTCCGAAGACAACTGCTCCAAATCCACCGATTAAACCAACACTGGGCGGGGCAATATCAAGCAAAACTGCTAAATTCAAAGTCTGCATATTTCTCTCCTCTTATTATTTGGAATTATTTTTTATTGGTTAACTCCCGATATTTTTTATAGTCGGCTTCTGCCAACCATCTCTTGCCAAGTTTGCTATAAGCATCTCCACGATTTTGGTAAGCCTGAGCAAAAGATAAGTCGAATTGAATTGATTGAGTATAATCTTTAATCGCTGCCTCGTAGTTGCCTTTGCCGTAATAGGTATTTCCACGACAATTGTAACTAAGTTTTAATCCTGACTGATGAAATAGAATATTTGGTGACATAGATTCAATACTTTTCGTAAAATCAGAAATAGCCAAGTCGTAATTGCCATTGTTATAGTAAGCATATCCACGGGCAAAATAGTAGTCACCCAAAATTGGGTTAGGTTTAGGGTCTAATTCAATCGCTTTACTATAATTTTGAATCTGACAATTATAATCTTCTTTCGGGCAATTATTACCACGTTCGTAATAATCACGGGCAGTTAATGATTGATTTCCATCGTTTGAATTTGATGGTTTATTAGGCAAATTAACGTCACGATTTTGAGGTTGGTTAGAGGGAGATTTGTTTGGTTTTTTAGCTAAAGTGTCTTCATTAGAATTTTGATTGCTATTGGAAATAACGGGTTTCTTTTCAATGAATGTCTTTATAACTCCATAAAGCATAAAAGAACCCAGAATAACGAAAAAAACAACCAATATTGCAGCAATAAAAGTTTGAAGAGGATCTCGCTTTTTTAACTTTTTATCCACTAAATGCCGAACATTTGAAGGAATAGATTTTCCGGTTTCGCTTTCGGATTGAGTCTCTTCGCTCGCAACTGTTTCAGCAACTTCGTCAGTTTCAATTTCGGTGTCTTCAATTGTTTTTAAATCATCTATCGCTAAAACTTCCGTTTCGGCAAAACTTCGATGGGTGATTCCGACCAGTATTTTTTCTAAATCCAGCCGTAAATCTTTCGCCGATTGATACCGATTTTCTGGAAGTTTTGCCAAACATTTAGCGACCGATTCTTTCAATTTGGCAGGAATTTCTTTTGGCAAAGGCTCAGGCTCATGCATAACGATTGCGCCAAAAAGTTCAGTCGAGTTTTCTTGCGGAAAAGGCAGCGAACCCCGCAACATTTGATAGAGAATCACGCCGACAGACCAAATATCGGTCTGCTCATTGCGTTTGCCGTCAAAGGCTTCGGGCGGCATATAGGAAAATGTCCCCTTAATATGTTCGCTGCGGCTCGAAACAGAAGTTTGCAAAGCGTGTGAAATTCCGAAATCTGCCAGACGTGGAGTTTCGCCTTGCAGAAGAATATTGGCGGGCTTCAAATCGCGGTGAATGATTCGTCGAGAATGAAGAAATTCGAGTCCGGCAGTAATGCCGATAGTAAATCTAACTGCATCTTCAATTGAGATTTGCCCTTCACGTTTGAGCAAATCAGCCAACGAGCCGTCAGGTGCATATTCGCTGATAAAGACGACTTGTTCGTCATAAATATTAGCTTCTATGATTGGTAAAACATTGGCGTGACCGCTGGCTTGTTCCCATAAAACGGCTTCTTGGCGGACGGTTTCGAGATTAACTAATGAATCGTGCGGAAGTTTGACTGCAACTTTGGTAGTTAAAAGTGCAGTTCGCCTTTCCGCCAACCAAACTTCGCCAAAACCGCCGCGTCCGATTCGTTTGATAAGTGTGTAACCGCCGATTTGTTGACCTTGTTGGAACATTTAATATCTCCAATAAATATTATTCGGAATCAGTTTTAGAATCTTGTCCACAATGCCGACAATATCTTTCTGTGACATAGACCTCTTGCGAAATTAGTGAATAATCAAAGCTGTAGCGGCTCGGTAAAGTTGGACTAAAACAGTCGCTACCGCTTCCTGTTCTGACTTTTTTATTTTTTCATTTCCAATTTATTCAGCTTTGGAAACAATAAAACCACACATTACCTTCCCCGTATCAAGGCGTTCAAGTTTGATATTAAATCCATCAACAATAGTTGAATTATGGTTGCCCAATTCTCTTTTTTCTGTCTTATTGTTACTCTTAACTTCAAATTCGCAAGATTCTAAAACTCCTATAGGCTTATTAAAGTAGTCTGAAGTTTTGGTAGTAATTATTTTTATTTGAAGATCTGTTCCTTCAACCTTTACTGTTTCAGAACCTTTAATAGTAAATAATTCACCCTGTTTTACTGTTCTTGTCATTAAAAAACACGCGTTCAAACTTAAGCAAATCACAAAAATCAAAGCAACTTTCATTTAACCTCTCCTATAAATCAGCACTTATTGATTTAACTAAAACAACTCCCACCTCAGCCACTGTGACGCGATTATAGGTAGATAATTGCGGATTAGCAATAAATTTATTTTTATCGGCAAAAGTTTTGTTTGGAGGCGTTCTTTATCCGTTCTTGGGTTTACTGAGCTTTTGGGTTTGGAGAAAAATATGAAAGATTTCAAAATAAAATATCAGGTTGTTAATTTAGTTATCGCAGTTGTTTGTGGTTTTCTGCTCGCTTCTTCCTTTGCGTGGCTGAGTGCCGCCGACGAGCTTAAACATCCTTGTTTGGGATTCCAAAGCCCTTGTCTTGAAGGATACGGGACAATTTTTCTTTACTTTTTGAAGAGTAATTTATTGGTTTGTTTAGGCAGTTTTTTTGTGGCGTATGTTATTCAATTGGTTGTTTCTCTACGCTATTTCACCAAATATAATGGCATCGCAATATTTCCCCTTGGAATTATCGTATTTTCATTATTCATCTATTTTTTCAATTAGCCACAGTCATTTTTGTTTGCCAAATAGACGAAGTGCGGAAAGGATTAATTATTCCAGTCCGCACTTTCTTGCTAAATGGTTGATCTATGCAGTTTTTGCTACGCTGTCAGTTAGCCTTTCAATCTTTGCGCCTACTGAACGGAGTTTTTTGACGATATTTTCGTAACCACGATCAATATGATAAACGCGGTCGATCATCGTCTCACCCGAAGCACAAAGTCCGGCTAAAACTAGCGAAGCTGAGGCGCGTAAATCCGAAGCCTGAACCGGCGCACCGGCTAATTGAGTTTTACCGCGAACAATCGCTTTATTGCCCGAAATCTGAATATTTGCGCCCATCCGAATTAATTCCGAAGCGTGCATAAAACGATTTTCAAAAATAGTTTCGTTGATGATGGAAACGCCTTCGGCTTGAGTCATCAGAGCCATATATTGCGCCTGCATATCGGTCGGAAAAAGGGGATGCGGTTCGGTTGTCACATCTTTTGCCTGCAAACCGTTTTCGCTGCACTTAACCAACAGAGTGCTTTGATTTAATTCTTCGATAATGACACCTGCCGAACGCAATTTTTCAATGACAGCCGTTAAATGATCGGGACGGCAACCCGTAATTTCAATTTCGCCGTTAGTGATCGCGGCGGCAATGATAAAAGTTCCGGTTTCGATGCGGTCAGGGATAATTGTATGTTCTGCTCCGTTTAAGCCTTCAACACCTTCGATTTCAATGGTTTCCGTTCCGGCACCCTTAATTCTGGCTCCCATTTTGTTTAAGAGTTCGGCTAAGTCTTCGATTTCAGGTTCGCGGGCAGCATTGACGATTTTGGTTTTTCCTTTGGCTAAAACCGCCGCCATCATGACATTTTCCGTTCCGGTGACAGTAACTTTTTCAAAAAAGATTTCTGCGCCGATAAGTCCGCCCTCGGGCGCACGAGCCACCACATTTCCCGCTTCGAGCGAAACGACTGCGCCAAGTTTTTCAAACGCTTTCAGATGCAAATCAATCGGACGAGTCCCAATCGCACAACCGCCGGGCAGAGAAACTTTGGCTTGACCGAATCGGGCAAGTAACGGTCCGAGCGCTAAAACGCTGGCACGCATCGTTTTTACCAGTTCATATGGAGCTTCGAAAATTTCGATATTTGAAGCCGTAACTTTATGTGTCCGCAGTTCAGGAGTTAGAACCGTTGCGCCCAAATCTTCGAGCAGTCGGCGTTGTGTGATCAGGTCTTTGACATACGGAACATTATGCAAAATAACGGTTTCGGGGGTTAAAAGAGTTGCTGCTAAACATGGCAATGCCGAATTTTTTGCGCCGCTGATGGCGATTTTTCCGCGCAGAGCTTTGCCTCCGCGAATTAAGAATTTATCCATTGTTGATACAAGATTTCCTTATAGTAGTGTAAAGAAAATCTTATCACGAGTTTTATTGGAAATAAAAATGAAAAGGTGAGGAAGTTGAGGAAAAAACTAATCATCTTTTTTAAACAAATATTTAATATCGTCCGCTGATCCGAACTCAGGCGTAGTTTTATTAGGTTTATAATTTGGATCGTGCATTACCCATAGATTCCATTTTCCGTATGCCGGAATTATCGAATCTTTTGAAGTTATTTTGTATTTGTCACCACCAAAGTTAAAAGTAATTTGTTCATCATCTGCCACAGCAATTTTTTGAAAATCGTATCCTGTATGCGGAGAGAGAGAGAATAAAAACCGTCCTTTTTGTGGGATATAGACATAAATAATTGAACCTGATATGCCCTGAATTGTCGCAATTTTTTTATCATTAAGAAAAGTTTCAGATTCCCATAAACGTAAATCTATGTCATTAATTGAAAAATCTTTTGCTACTAAACTGCTTGCCGGAACAAGTTCAGGAAAATATGTTCCAAATTTCTTGAGTCTTTTGTTCGTGATTTTTATGTAATCCATAAACTTGGATTTTGTTTGCGGGTTTTCGAGAATTTCCAGAGAAATAGTATCTCCATTATTAATAATTAAACCGTCTGGATATTTCAATAGTTTTTTTGATGTAAAACCGCTCACATCAATTGAGCCTAATTTGATTAATTTGTTGGTTAAACTGTTAGGATTAATTGAGATTGGTTTTATCGAAACTTGATATTTAACTTCATCTTTTTGAGGTGTCAGCTCTATATCATATCCAATATAAATCTTATTTATCTTATCTGCTATAATTCGATGAACATAATACTTACCATTTTTGGTTGTTGAAGTATCTATGCTGACAAGTTTATTAAACTGTTCATTGTTAGAATCCGATGGAACAATCTGACTTTTTAGAGCTATAGTGACACCGTTGGAAAAAGTTGTAGCACCTTCTCCGCCATCTTGTGGTTTTACAATACTAATCATACTTAATAGAAAGATACTAAACAAAAAATACGGCAAGAATTTATTTATATTCATTTTTTTCTCCATTTTTAATAACTTTAATGTTCAACTCCGAAGCAGGCTGAAATTGCTCTAAATCTATTTTTGTTACAAAAGCATTAATCCTATTTGGATAATGCGATAATCCGATTTTTTCAATAGACAAATCTTGATTCCTGCTGGTTAGTTTCTTTGATTGAACAAATCTAAACACTTCTTTTTCTTTAATCACAGGCACTTTCACATATTTAGTAACCGTGACAATCTTTGGCTCATTTGTCTCAATTATTCTTTCAATTTTGGGTTCGGATTGAATCGGCAAGTTTTCAGTTTTGACAGATGCCATTTGAGAAACCGACATTCTGCCAACCACAAAAGCAATTCCGCAGCCAAGCGCAAAGAGTGTCAAAATAGTTGCAAAGACAGGAATAGGAATTAAGAAATTCTTCCAAAAACTTTGTTTTTGTGGCTGATGATAAGTTTCAAACGCTTGCAAAATTTGTTTATCGAAAATTTCGTTAGGTAACAAAATTGGTAGTTTCTTAGAAACTTTTTTCAGGTTTTGTAAACTCAGATAGATTTTTTGACACGAATCACAATGCTCAAAATGTTGATGAATTTCTTTTTTCTTCAATAAAGCGATTTCGTTATCAAGCAATAAATCTAATTGTTTTTCGACTTCAACACATTTCA
>DAORIL010000240.1:0-9068 GCA_035438525.1 Pyrinomonadaceae bacterium | reverse complement strand
ATAGCTCTTTGTTCAGAAGATATTCATTGGCAAGTGCCGGAAATTGAAAACTCCACTTTTGGCGGAGAATGGCAAGGGCACGAAGGAGTCGGCAATTTTTTTGGCGCATTGGTTGGAGATGAAGATATTACACTTTTTGAGCCAAAAGAGTTTATTTCCGAAGGTAATAAGGTCGTAGTTTTAGGCCGGTCGGCTTCAAACGTCAAATCAACCGGAGGAAGTTACGAAACTGATTGGGTTCATATTTTTACCGTTAATGATGGAAAAATAACTGGTTTCCACGAGTTTTTTGATAATGCCGCCGCGACACGCGCTTTTCAAAAAGCTACCAACGCCTAATTTAATTTGGGATTTGGGATTGATTTTGTTTGAAATTTATCCCTTATTCCTCATTTTTCATCCCTGATTCAGTTGCCATTTTGTGCGCGTATAAGCAATGCGAAAGCCGTTTTTTTCGGCATTGCGCTGTGATTGACTGCCTGGCAGAGCGCACATCATCGCAATTTTACATCCGTTTTCTCTCGCAAAATTTAAACGTGCATCGAGTAAAGCAGATTGTCCCCCTTGGCGGCGACCTGCAGGAATAGTGCTCGCTCCTCCAAGCAGAGCCACATCATTGTAAATAAATAACATTCCGGCAGAAATCGGCTTGTTGTCGAGTTCCGCTAAAAAGGGAAATCCGCCTTTGCAATTTGCGCTGATTTGCCCGAAATTAAACATAAAATCGCCAAGTTCTTGTGCTTCACTTGCCCAACCGTCAGCCGAAGTTCTTGCCCAAAGTTCTGCTTCGCCTGATTCGGTAACTCTCGTTTTGAGATTCGGATTTAAAGGCAAATTGAGTTTATTTTCAATTTCAAGTGATTGAAACATAACACTCGTTAATTCAATCGGCTGATAATTCCGCTCATTCAAAAGTGTAACTAAATCCAGTCCAGCCAATGGCGAAACTTCATGAAAAACAGGTGCATTGTGTTTTTTGAAAAACGCTTCGATCCGGTCTAATTCCGCATTGGTAATTTCCTCAAAAACGCCAAGTCCGAAAGTTTGGGTCAACGGCGATTCGAGTCCGTCAAACATGGCATAAGTTCCGGCAACTTCAATCCATTCGACGCCGCTTTCAGGTGAAATGTTGGCGCGGGATTCAACAAATGAAGCATTTGCACTGGCTTCGGTGCGTTCCAGTTTTTGTGATAAGTTTTTGTCTGAATAAATCATTTAATAATTTCCTGTTTAAGCCAAGCCTTGGCTAAATTCCAATCAAGGCGGACAGTTGCGTTTGAAACTCCCAAAACTTCCGCCGTTTCATCAATCGAAAGTCCGCTGAAATACCTTAGCTCGACAACTCTCGCTTGTCGTTCGTCCAATTTTGCCAAACGGTTCAAAGCTTCGTCAAGCGAAATCAAATCAACCGATTTTTCATTGGCAGAAATCATCAATGCTTCGTCGAGAGGCAAATTTTCCGCACTTCCCCCACGTTTATCACGTTTTCTTTCCCGCGCATAATCGACCAAAATTCGCCGCATTGCTGTCGAAGCGAGTGCAAAAAAATGATTGCGGTTTTGCCATTCGATTTCGTTGATCCCGATGAGTTTCAGATACGCTTCGTGAATTAGCGCAGTCGTTTGCAGAGTGTGTCCTTGCCGCTCATTTTGCAGATAACGCGAGGCTTGACGGCGTAATTCTTCATAAACCAACGGCATCAGCTTGTCCAAAGCGATTTGATTTCCTTCGCTCCAGTCTTTCAAAAGTTGCGTAATTTCAGAAGAATTTTGCATCGCCAAAATAATATCACAATTTTTTTTAGCGTTTTGATAAAAAAATGTCGCCTTAATAATTGAGGCTCAAAAAGAGCTGAAAAAATAAAAAATAAAAAGGAGATGAAATAATGAAAAACGTATTTTTAGGAATTACAATCGCTATCTTTTTACTGTGCGGAAATGCCTTTGCACAAAGTCAACCAACTGCCGACCAAAAAGCCATTTTTGCGCTAATGACAAATGTTGGAAAGGCTTGGGAATCACGCGATGTCAATAAATTTGCCGATAATTTAACCGAAGATTGCACGCATATTGACCCGCAGGGAGTAGAACGAAAAGGTCGTGAAGAAGTTAAAAAACATCTGCAATGGGTGATCGATAATATGCTGCAAAATGATAATTCCAAAATGGATATTTCGGATATTTCGTTGCGATTTGTTAATTCTGAAGCTGCTTTGCTCAGTTACCTTGCAAAAGAAGCCGGCAAATCAATTCGACAAACCGTAGTTCTCAGCAAAGTAAAAAATGATTGGAAAATTACCTCATTTCAACTGACTTTTGTCAGCGAACAGACGAAAACGGCGACAAAATAGCTTTTACCAAAAACTGCGAAATGGATTTTTTGAAACTATAAAATTCATTTCGCTTTTTAACCTTATCAGGAGGAACGATGAGCAATTATCCAAAAGCAAGAACAAAAAATCTGATAATTTCGGAATTGAGCGATGAACTACTTATCTATGATTTGGAATCCGATAAATGCCATTGCCTCAATAAAACAGCTTATCTCGTTTGGCAAAATTGTAACGGAAAGAATCATTTACACGCAATTGCCAAAAAATTTGGAGCCAGTTCGCCAAAAGAGTTTACCGAAAGATTAACTATTTTAACTTTGGCAAAACTTGAAGAAGCAAAATTGATCGAAGGAGAAAATGCTTTTCAAACTATCGTTGCCGGAATCTCTCGACGCGAGATGATACGGAGTTTGGCATTGTCGGTGACAGTTGCTCTGCCAATTGTGGCTTCGGTCATTGCCCCGACCTCCATTTCTGCCCAAAGCTGTCCGCCTGCACAACTCTGCACAGATTTTAATAATGTAACGACCTGTTGTGCCGGTAACGAAACCTGTCTCAGTGGCAGCTGTTGCGATGCCCCGAGAGCCTGTAGCGTATTTTGCTGCGGTCCAGGACTGGTCTGCACTGTGGGCGATGTTTGCTGCTTTACCCTTTTGGCTTGCGGTAATAATTGCTGTTCGAGTGTGCAGCATTGTGTCAATGGGGTGTGTGTGCCGAATTAATAAATTTGTTGACATCGAGCTTAGCAACAATGTAAATATAATCAACCAAATGAACAATCCAAACGAAACGCAGGAAACTAAACATTTTGCCGAAACCGAAGAAATGGCGGAGCGTTGGCAGAAAATTAAAATCTTATTTGAGAAAGCCTCCGCAATTTCCGGAAAAGAGCGCGAAAAGTTTTTGAAGAATTCTTGTGGTAATGATGTTGAGATGCGAAGGGAAGTGGAAAAGCTCCTCGTTTCGTTTGAAAGTTCTGAATCTTTTTTAGAAAATCCTGCTGTTGCCGAAGCTGTCAGTCTGTTTGAAGACAAAAAAACGCTGGTCGGAAAGAACACAACGGGCAATATTAACAACGGAAATTTTGTCGCTGGAACGGTTTTAGCCAGTCGTTACCGCATTATCGGGCTTTTAGGAAAAGGCGGAATGGGCGAAGTTTATAAAGCCGAAGACCTTAAACTCTCGCAAACCGTCGCACTCAAATTTTTGCCTGATAGATTAGAAAAAGACCAATTTGCGCTTGAAAGATTTCACGCCGAAGTCCGCACCGCCAGACAGGTTTCGCATCCGAACGTTTGCCGTGTTTTTGATATTGGTGAACTCGAAGGTCGTCATTTTCTCTCAATGGAATTTATTGACGGCGATGATTTATCGTCACTTTTGCGGAGAATCGGAAGATTGCCGTCTGAACGTGCCATCGAAATTGCACGGCAGCTTTGCGTTGGGCTTTCAGCGATTCACAACGCCGGAATTTTGCATCGCGATTTCAAACCTGCAAATGTCATTATTGATTCAAAAGGTAAGGCGCGAATTACCGATTTCGGCATCGCGGGTTTGGCGGAAGATGTTGCGAAAGATTCGCTTCGCATCGGCACGCCCGCTTATATGTCGCCCGAACAGATTGCGGGGAAAGACGTTTCGACACGAAGCGATATTTACGCTCTTGGTTTGGTTTTATACGAGATATTTACGGGCAAACAGGCTTTTTGCGCCGATACAATTCCTGAGCTTATCAAAAAACATCAAACTGAAACGCCGACGAATCCCTCCAAATATGTCAAAGGAATTGATCCTCTGGTCGAAAGCGTCATAGCGCAATGTCTGGAGAAAAATCCAAAGGAAAGACCTCAATCGGCTTTGCACGTTGCAATGGCTTTACCCGGCGGAAATCCTTTGCAAGTCGCACTGGAAGCAGGCGAAACTCCTTCGCCCGAAATGGTCGCCGCTTCACCGAAAAAAGGTGCGTTAAAACCTGTAATTGCTTTGTCTTGTGTGATTGGCGCAATTTTGATGATTGGGATTTGTTTATTCATTTCAATGAAAATCGCACCGCAAAATCGAATTCCATTTAACAAATCAGGAGAAATTCTTTCGGAACGTGCCAACGAAATTGCTCAAAAACTTGGGTTTACCGATACGCCTCTCGAAAAATGGTCGCGGTTTTATTACGACAATACTTACGAAAAATTTGCCTTGCAAAATTCCACGCCAGAAAATTGGGAAAAAATCTCGAGTGGTCAGCCTTTGATGTTTGTTTTTGTCGAAAGGCAAAGTCCGCGTTATTTTGATATTTGGATGGCGGGAAATGGTTATTGGCTTTTTGAACCGCAAACAACCAGCGAGATGCGTTCGATTTCGCTTGATACACGCGGAAGATTAGTTGGATTTAGTGCGGTTCCGCCGCAATTTTCCGAAAATTCAAAGCTAAACACAAATACAGATTTCTCAATCGCTTTTCAATCTGCCGAACTGGATTTTTCCAAATTCAAAGAAGTTCAGCCAAACTGGACTCCGCCAAATGCCTTTGATGAACGCAAAGCTTGGGAAGGCGTAATGGCTGATCATGCAGAAATTCCTCTGCGGGTTGAAGCCGCGAGTTTTCAAGGCAAAATTGTTTCTTTTCAATTGATTTATCCGTGGACAAAACCAATTGTCGCTGAAACCGAAAAAATATCTACACGAGATTGGATCAACACCTTTGTCTTTGCCGGGATTCTAATTGGATTGATTATAATCGCAATTTTTTTAGTGCGAAAACACTTAAAATCAGGGAGCGGCGACCGCAAAGGTGCATTTAAAATCAGTCTGGTCGTTTTTGCTTTAGTGGCTGGCGGCTGGCTTTTTAGTATGAGCCATGTTCCGGCGTTTTTCCCTGAATTAAATCGTTTTGTGCACTCGATTCGCATCGGATTATACGCGGCAGCAGTAACCTGGCTATTGTATCTTGCACTTGAACCGATTATTCGTCGGAATTTGCCCGAACTGATGGTTTCGTGGAACCGTCTATTGATTGGTGATTGGCGCGATCCGTTGGTGGGGCGTGACGTTTTGTTTGGAACATTATTTGGTATTGCCCAATATTTTTTAGCTGTCGGCGGACGCTTTGCCGAACAAATTTTTAATGATGATCACAAGACTTTTTTTATTTCTGATTCTCTGATCGGATTAAGGAGTTCGGTGGCGACGTTTTTGATTGGCTCAAGCACAGGAATTTTCGGAGGTTTCGCGTATTTATGTGTTTTAGGATTTTTGTTTCTTCTCCTTAGACGTCAAAATTATGCTTCAATCGCACTTTTTCTATTAATTGCAACAGTGTCGGTTTTATTTTTTACTACTTCTTTGGTCAATTTACCCTTTACTTTGATAATTTCGGCTCTGATAACTCTGATAATTTCCCGTATTGGTTTGGTGGCAACTATTTTTTCAGTTTCAGTCTTTGGTTTATTGCAAACGTCTCTGCTCACACTTAATTTTTCGGCTTGGTATGCGAACGGAATGATTTTTGTGCTGTTGATAATTTTTGCGCTTCTCATCTATGGTTTCAAAATCTCGTTGGCAAATCAGACCCTTTTCTCATCAGCCAAATCTTTTGAATCTTAATTTGTTTTTCTTAAGAAAGATTTAGCACTTTTCGTCAAATTTGTCGCTTTAATAATTGAAGACAAGTTTCAACTAAAAAGGAGAATAGAAAGAATACGTGAAATGAAATTCGGGAAAGCGGAAATGTCTTAGCAGTATCAACTGCCTTGATGAACATTTTAATTTTGACGATTAGAATTGGAGTTTTTAACTGATTCAAGTGATTTTTTCAAATTTTTACCAGTTAAATCAAATGATGCAAGGGTTTATGTTGAGTTAAGGAAGGAATGGTGATGTAAATTATACCTCTCAATTGCCGCCAAAAACAGATTTTGTAAATATTAGTTTGGCAGGAGACAAGTGGGAGGAAATTAATCCTTTTAATCCGATGCTTTGTTTTTGTTCAGCATTCCAAGCACTTGTCCAATCACACCGGCGGAAATTGCCGATAAAACCGTGACTGCCAAAACGTCAACAATTATCGGAGTAAAACCTGAAGTTAAATTCATCGTTGAGAACATATTCAGGTCAAACCCAATCGCTATTGGAACAACAATCAGAATTCCGGCAATCAAACCTGAAACAAAAGTTTTAATGCCAGCCCAGCGTTCAAAAACAAACGCATACATCCACGAAAATGCCAAATTTGAAACGAAAAGACCAAAGAGATTTGGCATTTCTTTCATTGTTTTGGCGGCTTCCGGGGTCATACTGCCTCGCATATACGAATCCAAAAGGACTCCGTAAATCAAAAAGCCCAAACCGAACATTACAACACTACCTACTAAAGCAGCGATTGCAACCCGTGTAATCATAGATTTTCCCTCCAAAGGTAGATAATAGAAAACTACGAATTATCTGATTTTAAAACGGTAGGGGAAAATTAGCCCAATAATCGAAGGTTGTCAAGACTTTTTTTTGATAAATGATCCATCAGTGCCGGATTAGAATTAAAATTGGAATAGCCGATTTAAACAATGTTCTTTGAATCTAAATTTATCCGTTTTACGAAAAAGACAGCGTTTTTAATTTCAAAAAAAGGAGAAAGGTAAAATGCTTGAAAACGAACAAAAAGAAACGGGAAAAATGATGGCTTTGATGTTAGTTTTAATGAATATTTTTATTCTGACTGCAATTGCCGGAGTTTTCTTTTTGATCCAGATAATTCTTGACCAGGCTAGTCAACTAAATGCTTGGGTTTACGGATTCAGACTCTGAACTTTAAGGTTGGTAAAATTCGGTGCCATCGAAACCAATGTAGAACTCTTTGCCGTCAGTATTTTTGACCAAAGATAAGTTATTTTGAATTGGTTGTGCCTCAACGTATTTGAACGGAATTATGACTTTTCCAAGATAGTTTACAAAACCAACTTTTCCACTTTGTTTGACTGCCGCTAGTCCCTCGGAGAATTTTGCATTGTCATTATCATATTGAAAGGCAACCGCTTCAACACCTTGTTTCTCGATGAAACCTGCTTTTCCGTTTTGCTTAACTAAAGCCAATCCTTCCGAAAAACTGTCGGCATTTTCGTATTTGAACGGAATCGACTGATTACCTTTTTGATCAACAAAAAATGCTTTTCCGTTTTTTTTAACCGGGGCATTTCCGTTCGAAAATTTGCCTGCCCAGTCATAATCAAAGGGCAAAATCTCGACACCTGACTTGTTAATAAAACTATATTTATCGCCAAATTTGACTGCCGCTAAATCATCTGAAAAATCATCCATCCAATCATATTTGAATTTAATTATGAGATTGCCTTTTTCGTCAATTGCCCCCCATTTTCCCTGAGATTTGACCACTGCAAGGTTGTTTGAGAAGCTAAGTGCATCCTCATAAGTTGCTGAGATAATTTCTTCGCCTTTTAAGTTAATAAAGCCGTAGATCATTTTGTTTGAAACTGCGTCAAATTTTCCAATTTTGGCTAAATCTCCCGAAAAATTATCAGCAAAATCATAAATCAGCGGGATAATCTCACGACCTTCTTTGTCAATAAATCCGTATTTACCGGCAAATTTTCCTTCAATGTTTTTTCCTAGCGCAACAACTGCCCGCCCATTTGAAAATTGAAAAGCCCGGTCGTATTTTGCCCCGATCACTAATTCTTTTTCCCAGGTTGCGAAGCCGAATTTATCTCCCTGGCGAAAGGGGATCGGACTGCGTTTGGAAATAAAATAAAATCCAGTGACAAAAATAGATAAAAGCAGAATACACGCAGCAGTTAAATATGTGAACTTATGTGATTTACGTTTTTGAGTGGATAATCCGACTCGTCTGGTTGGAGAATTTTGAGCAGCCTTATAATTTGGTTTGGCAATAGGCGAATCCTGAGTGTTAATAAAGTTCAGATTACCAATTGTTTGGGTTGCGACTGAAAGGGAATTAGAGGATTGATTAGTTAAAGGCTCGTCAGTTTTATGAACCTGAATGTTATTGGCAGAAGTTTGATGGATCCGAATGTTTTCAGAAGATAGTAATGTCTGGCAGCGCATTAAATCTTCGCGCACCTCAGCCGCATTTGCATAGCGTTCTGCCGGAACTTTAGCAATAGATTTGAAAATAATTTGTTGTAAAAATTGTGGAACGAAATCCGGCATTGGAGCGGGCGGATTGCTAAAAACCGCGGTGTAAAGTTCGGCAACATCATTGCCTTCAACGGTAATTTGCCTGTTACCATTTTGTATAAAACTACGCCAAATGACCAAATATCGGTTTGCTGATTGCGCTTGCGGTTAAACGCTTCGGGCGACATATAGTAAGGCGTTCCGTTGATCGAAATGCTCATACTCAAACTATTTCCCGAAACTGCGCGTGATAAACCAAAATCGGTCAGTCGTGGAATTTCGCCTTGTAAAAGAATATTGGCCGGTTTGATGTCACGGTGGATTATTTGGCGGGAATGGAGAAATTCCAAACCGTTCAAAATTCCGATGGCAATTTCGATAGCTTTTTTAGTTGGCAAAGCTCCTTCTTTTTCCAATAAATCATCCAAAGTTCCGCCCGCAGCATATTCGCTTACGATCAGGATTTGTCCATCATATTCGTCGGCTTCGATAATCGGCAAAACATTGGGATGTCCGCTGGCTTGTTCCCACAAAACAGCTTCCTGTTTGATCGCTTCGGCATTAACTTGCTCACGCAAAGGCAGTTTGATGG
>DAORIL010000239.1:0-9123 GCA_035438525.1 Pyrinomonadaceae bacterium | reverse complement strand
GAAGGAAATATCAAACTTGAAGCGAAAACTATTGGTGAAACAGTGGTCATCGAAATAGAAGATGACGGCGGCGGAATTGACCGTAAAAAAGTTTCAAGGAAAGCACTTGAGCAGGGTTTATTAAATCCGGATGAAGATTTAGATGAAGCAAAATTGCTTGAGATTCTTTGCATTCCGGGATTCTCAACACGGGACACAGCAGATAAAGCGAGTGGTCGCGGGGTTGGGATGGATGTTGTTAAACGCACGGTTGATGAGCTTGGCGGCAATATCAAACTCGAAAGTGATATAAATAAGGGAACCAAGTTTAGGATCCAACTACCTCTTACTCTTTCGATTGCAGATTCATTAATTGTTTCAGTTGACACCGAGCGTTTTGCTATCCCCCAGTCAAATATTCGCGAGGTAATAGAAATTGACCCGAAACAGGTCAGGAAATTTGAGAACAATGAAGTGATTGAATATCGCGGAGTTGCTCTACCCATTATCAGATTGGCACAGTTGTTCAGTCTGAAGGAAAAATACCGGAGAGTATTTTATGCTTTGGTAGTTGGTGAAGGTAAACAGGCAGTTGGAATCGCAGTTGACCGGATCTTAGGTCATAGTGAAATTGTCATCAGAGCAATTAAAGACCCAATTGTTCAAGTGCCGGGTATCAGCGGGGCAACCGAACTAGGGGATGGACGCGTTGTCCTGATTTTGGATGTTCCGGTCATTACTCGGAGATTAAAACAGAAACTATGAATTACGGTCAAATTAATGAAAATTCGTTCGTTTTATTTGAACTTGCCGGAACGACCTATGCCATACCGAGCAGTAATGTCCAACAACTTGAAATGATCGAACATATTACACCTGTCCCAAATGCTCCGCCGGCGGTTGAAGGCGTGGTTTTCTCGCGTGGACAAGTTATTCCGGCAATTAATTTGCGAACCAAATTCGGATTTTCCAAAGTCGGATTTGATTTGCGTTCGAGACTGATAGTTGTTGAGATCGAAAGCCGTAAATTAGGTTTAATCGTTGACTCAGCCCGTGAATTTAAAAATATTCAAGCAGAAGAAATCAGTCCTCCGCCCGAAACCTTGAGCGGGATGAGCGGTAAATATCTGGATGGAATTGTCACTGTCGGAAAACGAATTATTTTGATCTTAAATTTGACTGAAATATTAAAAACAATCGAAGAAATTGAAACCGGAGTTGAAAATTAAAAATATTATGCCGACACAAACATCAAATAAAACAACGAGAAATTCAGAAATTGGGATTGACCTTGGTCGTCAGCAGGCTGCTAATCTAATTAGTCATGCGAATAAAATTAAACGGATAGCCGATCAAGTGAAGGATGGGACAAATGAGCAGATCAATTCGCTTGATAATGCTGTCAGTAGTTCAAATGAGATTGCAGCTTCTTTGCGAGAGACTGCAACACAAGCCGAGTCAGTTGTTATTTCCACCGAACAAATGGTGTCATCGATCAATGAAACTGCGGCTTCAATCGAACAAGTAACGGCGAATACCGAGAGCCTTGCAACTTCGATAATCGAAACTTCCACCGCAATTGAAGAAATGGCAAGATCTATTCAATCCGTTTCCGGCTCGGCACAGGAAATGGCAACCTCCGCTGAAGAAACAACCAGTGCCATGACGGAAATTTCAGCATCCATTAAAAATGTCAGCGAAGATACCGAGTCGCTCACCTCATCAATTAACGAAACAGCGGCGACTATTGAAGAAATGTCCCGGTCAACCTCCGGTTTAGCCAACAATGCGGATGATTTGAGCATTGCGGCGGAAGAAACATCGGCCGCAATTAATGAAATGGCAGCTTCTATCGAAGAAGTTACCGCGATGAGTGAGAATCTGGCGGCGACGGTTGAAGAAGTAGCAGCCGCAATTGAGGAATTGGCACGTTCGGTGCAAAGTGTTGCCCAAAACTCCGAGCAAATTACAGAGTCTGCTACTAAAGCTAAAAGCGGGGCTAGTCAAATGGACCTTTCTATCCATTCAGTGGCAACCATGGCAAAGGATGCTAACGAGATTACTAACAAACTTTCCAGAGAAACCGAGGAAGGCGGCTCTATGGCGCAAAAATCCATTCAGAGTATGACTTTGGTCCGCACTTCAATGCAGGAGTCTGCTCAAGTCATTAAGGAAATGGGAAAACGCTCAAACGAGATCGGTAGTATTGTGGATACTATTAACATTATTGCCGAACGAACAAATATGCTTTCGCTAAATGCCTCGATTGAAGCAGCCCGTGCCGGTGATGCGGGACGCGGTTTTGCCGTTGTGGCAGAGGAAATCCGTAATCTGGCAGAACGCTCGGCAAAAGCTACTGCCGACATTGCCGCGATTATTCGGGCATTACAGGAAACTGTGCAGGATGCAGTCAATGCTTCAAATGAAGGAGTGAAAATAACTGATGAAAGTAATAGGTTGGCAGAGGATGGGTTAAAAGGTTTAGAGAAAATATTGACCGGCGTTCGCGAAACAACCAATCTCGTTAGACAAATTAGTCGGGCGACCGAGGAACAAATAATTGCCGGACAAAATGTAGTAAACGCGACAGAAACAACCGCAAAACTATCCAAAGAAGTTTCAATTGCTACCAGTGAACAGGCAAAAACGGTTCAAATGATTGTCCAGTCAGCCACACGAATGCGGAAAACGACGAAGGAAGTTGTGCAGGCAATGAATGAACAGGGACGAGCTTCCCGAGAAATTATTAAAGCCGCCCAAAGCACGACCAAAGTTGCCGGACAAGTCCGCAAAGCTACCGCCGAACAGGCTACCGCTGCCAATCAAATCGTTCAGGCAGTTGAATCAATGAGACGAGGTTCGCTCACAACATCACGGGCTCTTGCCGAACAGTCATCTGCCAGTGAACAGGTTTCAACTGAGGCTATCCGTTTGACGACGATGATTGCAGAGGTTAGCAAAGCAATGACTGAGCAGGCATCAACCTCAAAACAAATCTCAACTGCAGCACTCAATATGCGCCAGCAATCGGAACAATTAACCAAGGCTCTCAAAGATCAGAGCCGGGCCATGCGGGAAATGACTACCGCATCAAATAATGTGGCTAAACAAATCAAATTAATTACTCTTGCAAATTTTGAACATTCCTCAGGAGCGGATAACATTTTGCAAACTCTCACGGATATTCGCCAAATTACTGACCGCAACTCCCGTGATATGCAGACAACTTTGATGGAAACAACCGGATTACTTGATCAAGCTCAAGAATTATCAACAATTATGGATGAGTTTGGTAATGATAACGTTAACCAGACTCAAAAAAGCGAAAAATTATCTGCCCGAAGAAAAAAAACAACTCCGGTAAATAATGAGGAAAAAAGTGAGTAAGATTGATGGATGTTGGATCAAATAATCAAAATTTAATCGGAATTTTTACGACAGATGCTAAGTTTACCGTTCAGGTCTGGGATGCTGCCTTGGCACGAATGACCGGGATTTCTGCTGAAATTGTTATAAATAAACCTGTTAATGAAATAATTCCGGATTTGGCTGAAAGAGGCTTATGGTCAAGATTTGAAAGAGTTCTGGAAACAGGAACAGTTGAAATTCTGGCTCCATCATTTCATAAGTTTTTAATTTCCTGTCCTCCGCAGTTTTCCTCCAAACATTTTACAGAAATGCGCCAGCGGGTTACAATTGCGCCTCTCAAGGCAGACGACACCATTCATGGTTTAATTGTTACGATCGAAGATGTTACCGAAAGAATGGAACGAGAGATCGAAATAGTCAAACAACTGACCGACTCTGATGATCAGGTTCGGTTACGGGCAGCAAAAGCCATTTCAAATGACTCCGAAAACCTTAACGAGAAAAATGCTGAACCGATAATCAATGCACTTGGAGATAAGAATTGGCGTGTCCGTCGTGAATTGGTCGAAGGATTCTCCCGCCGGGCTGCCCCTGATGCCATAGGTGCACTTTTGCAGGCAATGAAGGAGAAGCATTTTGATTTCGGTGTTTTAAACAGCGCATTGCAAATTTTGCAGTCCACATCCGTTAAAACTATCGAAACTCTGATCGAATTCTTACAAGACAATGACGCAGATTTACGGATGCAAGTCGCTTTGATCCTAGGGGAACAAAAATATCAGCAGGCAATTCCGGCTTTGTTGAACGCGCTTGAGGATGAAGACGAAAATGTGCGGTTTCATGTCATTGAGGCATTAGCAAAAATGAAAACTGAAGAGGCGGTTGAACCGATTCTTGCCATTGCCGAAAAAAGGGATTTCTTTTTGTCGTTTGCTGCCCTCGAAGCCTTACGGGAAATTGCTGATGATTCGATAACAGAACGGCTCTTTCCGCTTTTAAATGACGATTTTTTAAGGGAAGCAACAATTGAGACGCTTGGTGCTGTTGGAAATGCAGAAGTGGTTTCCGTTCTAATTGATTTATTAAATAACGATAGATCATCAGTAATTTCAGTTGCCAAAGCCTTTAAGTCACTATCTGAAAATAATGGTGTGGAAATCATTAAACCCACACCACAATCAATCAGTGATAGCGGAAAAGAAAATTTGCTTTATTCACTTAATACAGAAAGTGGAACTGATTTGAAAGCGATTATCTACCTGGCTGGTTTTGTCGAAAGTGAAAAAATAAGGCAAAGATTAGGCTCATTACTGGAAAATGAAAATTTTCGTGAAGATGCTGCAGAGGCGCTTGGACAGCAAGGTGAATTGGCCATTGATTTATTGATTGAGCGTCTTCAAACCGAGGATTTGAAAGTAGGTCAAACGGCAGTGCGGCTACTTGGAAAGATAAAGAGCGAACGGGTTGTCTCAGTTTTGATCGAGGTTTTGAAAGCAAATTCAGAATTAAGTTCGGAGGCTGCTCTAGCCCTCGGACAGATCGGAGATCAACAGGCGTTTGAACCATTAATAAATTTACTTAAAAACGGAAATACCGCTTCACGACAGGCTGCGGGCAATGCCCTAAAGCACCTTGCTCATCCCGATACGGTTAAAGTTTTGGATGAATTAATAACCGATTCTGAACCGACCATACGGATAGAGGCAATTAAAGTTGTCGGTCATTTTGGCGCAAAAGGTTGTGAGAATAAGATTGTTCAATCCTGCGAAGACAAGGATGAACGGGTTCAAAAGGCCGCTCTTGAACAACTTCCGAATATTGTTGATGACCGCAAAAATTTTATTTTAGCCAAGTTATTGAAAGAAGGTTCCCCTCGTCTTAGAGCCGAAGTTGTGCAAATTCTTTCCAGAATTAAAAATCAACAATCACTAATTGGTTTGCGGGAAGCGTTAGATGACGCGGATGCTTGGGTGCGTTATTTTGCTGTCCGCGCCCTTGGAAAATTAAATGACCTGACAATCTCGGAAAAGCTGTTTGAAATGGCAAAAAATGACGAAGCGGAACAGGTTCGTTTGGCAGCCTACGAAGTTTTAGGGGAATTGGAAGCATAAATAAACATGGAATTTAATTCAGGTATTTCAAGTTTACGAAGCGGAGCAGAAACCCTTTTACGTGATTTGATTCACGAACGAATCGGGATATTTTTTGATAATTCAAAGATCAATTTGCTAACCGATAAACTTGCCCCATTGATTATTGAACGTGGTTTCGAATCATTTCTTGATTATTATTATCTGCTTAAATATGATGCTGATTCGGTTGAGGAATGGCAAACCGTTGTTAATACCTTAAGTGTCCAGGAAACTTATTTTTGGCGTGAAATTGATCAAATTCATCGTCTGGCAGAAGATATCCTTCCATTATTGCTGGCAGATGATCCGCATCAGGTGATTCGCATTTGGAGTGCAGTTTGTGCAACCGGGGAAGAACCGCTGACAATTGCCATGCGTTTGAACGAAGACGGTTGGTTTGACCGTGCGAAAATAGAAATTTATGCCAGTGATGCCAGCAGCACGGCACTCTCCCGGGCACAAAAAGGTATCTACCGGGAACGCTCTTTTCGTGCTTTGCCGCCTGATCTGAAAGAGAAATATTTTATTCCGGAGGGTAAAGAATGGCGGGTGGCACCAAGTTTGCATCAGAAGATAAACTGGAGGCAGGCAAATTTATTGGAAGTTAGGGAAACCAAGACTTTAGCACGCACCTCGGTCATCTTTTGCCGGAATGTTTTTATATATTTTTCTCCCGCAGCCGTTAGGCGTGTAGTAGATTCTTTTGCTGAACTGATGACGGTTCCGGCATTTCTATTTGTTGGAGCGGCAGAGTCACTCTTGAAGATTACAGACGATTTTGAGTTAGAACAGATCGGCAATGGTTTTGTCTATGTTAAACGAAGATAAATGGTTGATGGAAAAAGGGTTATGAGCGAGAAAGGGGGCTTTAATTGAATAGAATTATCAGAATTTTGATTGTTGATGATTCCGCTTACGTCCGAAAAGTTGTGCGTGAAATGCTTTCCAATAGTCCGATGTTGGAAGTCGTCGGCGCTGCCCGGGATGGTAAGGAAGCACTGGAATTGGTCCAAACTTTAAACCCGGATGTAATCACCTCGGATCTGATGATGCCTGAACTTGATGGTCTTGGCTTTGTCCGTGAACAAATGAGCCGACGTCCCATACCGATTGTAATGATGAGTTCTGTGGACGAAAACAATGCAGACACTTTAGCAGCTTTGGATGCCGGAGCTGTTGATTTTGTCCAAAAACCAACGGCTTTGGCAACCGAGAAGATGTTTGAGGTCAGGCAAAAGTTAATCGAAAAAATAAAAACAGCAGCAGAAGTTCACTTGGAAAATTTACAGTTTATCCCGACAAAAATAAGTCAAACCGTTAAAAAATCTTCAACCTATTCTTTCAATCAAAATATCCGTTATGACGTGATGGTTCTGGGAATTTCAACCGGCGGTCCGCAGGCTTTGAGATTTTTGATTCCGCAGCTTCCAGCTGATTTTCCGATACCGGTTGCTATCGTTCTGCATATGCCGGTCGGTTATACAAAAATGTATGCCGAAAAGTTAAATGAGATTTCCGCACTTGAAGTTCTTGAAGCTCAGGAAGGTGATGAGTTAATTGCCGGACGCGTCTTGCTCGCACCGGCAGGAAAACATCTGACCTTCAAACGAAATAAAAATGGTCAAACAGCAGCACATTTAAGTCTAACTCCACTTGAATTGCAGCATCGTCCGGCGGTTGATGTCTTATTTCAATCGGCAGCAGAAACATTTCGGGATCGAACTTTGGGAATTGTTATGACAGGAATGGGAAAGGACGGTCAAAATGGGGCAGCGTGGATCAAAGCTCAAGGCGGAACAATATTTACCGAGGCAGAAGAAACCTGTGTTGTCTTTGGAATGCCCGGGGCTGTTATTGAAGCAGGATTAAGTGATAAGGTTATTGGTCTCGATAAAATGGCACAGGTGTTATTGGAGATTGTGTGAAAATGAAAATTTTAATCGTTGATGATTCATCAATGTCACGCCGGATTTTACGCCGGATTTTGGAAAGCGTCGGGCATAAAGTGGTCGAAGCAAGCGAAGGAACGGCAGGATTAGAATTATTTTTTCTCGAAAAGCCGGACCTGGTTTTCCTTGATCTGACAATGCGCGATATGTATGGATTAGATGTTTTGGCTAACTTGCGCGAAATCAATCCTGCCATTTGTGTTATTATAGCGAGCGCTGATATTCAGGATTCGACAAGGGAAATGGTGACCTCCGCGGG
Source organism: Pyrinomonadaceae bacterium (assembly GCA_035438525.1). Taxonomy (GTDB): domain Bacteria; phylum Acidobacteriota; class Blastocatellia; order Pyrinomonadales; family Pyrinomonadaceae; genus JAIBCC01. The sequence goes on along the minus strand of DAORIL010000239.1, from coordinate 1,435 downwards.
TGCTAATGCTTTTATCAATAAACCATTATCGCCGGAAAAAGTGTTAGAGGTATTAGAAACGGTTGGAAACGAGAACAAAGCAACATGATTTTAACTGAACAACAAACAGATGCGCTGGGAGAGTTCATCAATATAGCATTTTCGCGGACGGCATCCTCGCTTTCAGAAATAACGGGACATCGTGTTTTGCTGGATGTGCCAGAGGTAGAGGTTTATCCAATTGAACAGGTTGGAGCACAATTAACTCGTTTTTTACCGGGTGATGTTGCTTCTATCCATCAGCCTTTCGATGGTTCAATTACCGGGGACGCTTTTTTGATCCTAAATTATGAGGGAGCAGTCCGGTTAACCGATTTACTTACTGATACCAACTGCGTCAAATCACAATTAGATGAATCTTCCCGTGAAGTTTTGACCGAGGTTGGCAATATTTTGCTGAATGCCTGTCTCGGAATGTTCGGCAATATCTTAAAAGTCAGAGTTAATTTTTCCGTGCCTGAACTACATCTTGAATCACTGGATGATTTAATTGAAACCGTTAGAAAACAGCGTGACGGCATTAGCTTTGCGATAATTGTTTATACCTCTTTCCGCATCCGTGAGAGTTCTGTGACCGGCTATTTGGTAATGGTATTAAGCGTCGTTTCATTAAATAGGTTGATTGAAGAAATTGACCGTTGGGAACATCGACAGGAGGAAGAACTTCACGTCAGCAAGAATCCGGTTAAAAGTGATTTATTTATTTAGTTCTTCAATAATAATTTGTGAATAATCCTGATAATAATTCATTGTTTAAGACCGCAATATTGAATTGGATGTTCGAATTCGCTGCTCAAGGGCTACTTGTCACCGATGCCGAATTTAATATTTGCGCCTGTAATAAATGGTTAGAAAAACAAAGCGGCAAAAAAGAGACAGAATTAATTAACCATAATCTTTTTGAAGTTTTTCCTGAACTCAAATCTCGTGGTTTTGATCGGTATTATAAAGATGTGATAAAGGGGCAAAACCGAATATTGTCACATCGCCTTCATAAATATCTTTTGCCAATGCCACCAATTTCTCCAACTGAAACACTCACTCAAATGCAGCAAAGCGCGCGTATCTTTCCACTTCATGAAGGAGAGATAATAATTGGGACAATCACCATTATCGAAGATGTGACCGAACGCGTAATCCGCGAAAAGGAATTGAATAATCAGATTCAAGAACGCGAACGGCTTTTAAAGAGCGAGCTAGCTGCCCGACAACTTGCAGAAGAGAACAGCCGTCTCAAAGATCAATTTTTAGCTACGGTTTCACACGAAATTCGAACTCCACTTAATGCTATCGGCGGTTGGGTCCAGATTTTACTAAATGGACAACTCAATGAAAAACAGCATCAGCATGCGCTCAATACGATTCAAAAAAGCGTAGTCTCACAAACACAAATAAT
>DAORIL010000238.1:0-9144 GCA_035438525.1 Pyrinomonadaceae bacterium | reverse complement strand
GACTTCAAATCATTGTTTGAACATATTTTGGCGCGAGTTAGTTGGGAAAGCGATTTCTTTTTTTTTGACCGAACTGCCTTTATTAGACTTGATTATACATCGGGTAAAATTAACCACGGAAGTGAAGCAGTGTTGGTTGGAATTGTGGAAGCAATCCGTAAATTAAAACATGAATTTATTGGTTCATTGCCGGTCGGAGTCAAGGCTGCAAAAGTCTTTTGCGGAGGCTGTTTGGTTTTAGAAACGACGGATTACGAAAAGGATAAGACTTTGCCCGAAAGACTCGCTAAGCTTAATAACTTCAATGATTTTCAAATTGTGGTTTTACACGATAATATTTCATTTGCAGATTCTGCGGATAAATTTTTATGGGCAACCTGGACGCGTTTTAATCCTTCGACCGATATTTATTCTAAAGATCTGACCGTGCAAAATAACCATCTTTCTTATCACGCACCGATTATAATTGATGCTAGAATGAAACCCTGGTATCCGAAAGAGGTTGAGCCACGCGAAGATATTGTTAAATTGGTAGATAGGCGTTGGAGCGAATACTTTCCAAACGGTGACGAAAGTTAAATGCTGAAAAAATTCCTGAAATATAACCTTTATATTTTTTCCGCAGGTTTTCTGGTTGGATTAATTTTGCTTGCCTATGCCTATTTTATCGAGCCGTATCGGCTGGTAGTTAAGAATGTTTCAATGAAAGTTCCGCATTGGAATAAAGAATTAGACGGTTTCAAAATTGTTGCTGTTTCAGATATCCACGGAGGAGCTCACTCGATTACCGAACAACGGATTCAGAACCTGACGGAACAAATCAATGCCCAAAATCCTGACATTATCGTGCTCTTAGGTGATTTTGTCTCTCAAATTCACGATGGAAGCAAGTCTATCCGCGAAAGGGAATTAGCGATGCCGATAGAAACTATTGCCGAAAACCTGAAAGGCTTAAAACCTAAATATGGAGTATTTGCCGTCATTGGTAATCACGATTGGTGGTTTGATGAAAAAGAATGCCGAAAGGCGCTGGAAAATGTCGGTTTTGTAGTTCTCAACAACGAAACTAAAACCATAACCGTAAATAATCAAACTGTTACAATCTTTGGGATTGAAGATTTTTGGAAAAACTGGAACAAGGGGTTGCAGGAAGTTTTTGCCACCTTACCAAAAGTTGAAAATATCATTGGAATAACCCACAATCCCGACACCTTTGACCGAACACACGATTCATTAGCCATTTTATTGGCAGGACACACCCACGGCGGACAAGTTAATTTTCCATTCATCGGTGCGCCAATTATTCCTGCTAACCGTGAATATGCCTCCGGTCAGGTCGTTAAAAATGGTCGTCAAATGTTTGTCACAACAGGAATCGGGACATCCGGATTGCCATTTAGATTTAGAGTTCCGCCGGAAATTGTTGTAATTACTCTGAATAGTCAAAATTGAAATAGGAAAACTTTAACATTTGATTAATTGCCCAATAGAAAGCTCTTTTCTAGTCTTTCAAAATTTCTAATCTAACCATATACTTATTTTAAGACAAATTTTGAATAATCTATTAGGAACAGATAAATTGAGAAAAGTTTTTACAGACGAATCACACCAAAAAGAATTTATTTTCAAGGGCGGGGTCAAAATTCCGATGCTTTCTGTTGATGAAGTCAATTATTTAGTGAATGAAATCAAGCAGTTACGACCTGACGATAATTTTGCTCCGAGTGGAAACGGAGAGTTCTCAACCAGTTATCATTGCTCTTTTTTAGATACAAATCTTGAGTATAAACGAAAAACATTTAATTTGATTAACCAAATCTTTGCTCCCTATGCTAAAAAGTATCTAAATAATTTTGAAATTCTTAACGCAAATTTTTATGTTAAACCTCCTGGAACAGGCACTTTTCAAATTCATCAAAATTGGCATACCTTACCTGACATAAATGATACAACCGTCACAATTTGGTGTCCGCTGCAAGATACTGATGAAATAAACGGAACTCTTTATTCAGTAGAAGGAAGTCATAAACTTTTGCCTTTTATTTCGGGTCCGAGCTGGAAGCCTTTTTTTTATGATTTTGAAGATGCGTTAGTTAAAAATTACCTCAAGCCGATTCCCACGAAAGCCGGCGAAGCTTTTATTTTTGATGACAGTTTAATCCATTGGTCACCGCAAAATAATTCGTCCAGTCCACGAATTGCCATCCAAATCCTTTGCATCCCGTCGGAATGTCAGCCAGTTTATTTTCATCTGGACAATGAAATGGATAGATTTGAGTTAATGGAAGTGAACCAAGAATTTTTTATCCAAAGCACAATTAAAGATTTAGTTCCACGTCCACAAAATTTAAAAACTTATGGTTTTGCAGAAAATATAAATCGAACGATTACAGAAAAAGAATTTGTTACGTTATTGAAAAAAATGTCTAAAGTCCGTATTAAGAATTACAAACAAACTGATAAAGTTGAGGGAAAATCTAAATTTTGGGAAAAAATTCTGAGCTATTTTAAGTAGGGAGAAATCAGAAATAATGAGAAAAATATTTTTTAATGAAAACTACCAAGAAACTTTTTTAGATAAAGGATATGTAGAAATTCCTTTACTTTCTGCTGATGAAATTGAATATCTTTTGAAAAATTTGTATCAATTTAGTTCAGACAGTAATTTTCAATCAACCGGAAATGAAATGTGTCAACACGATTGGCATTGCACATTTTATGATACAAATGTCGAATATCGGCGGGCGGCAATGAAACTTATTGAAGCAGTCTTTGAACCTCATTTTGAAAAATTATTTGTTGACTACAAAACAATCTGTTCAAGTTTCTTTATCAAACAGCCCGACCAAGGTGAATTAAATCCGCATCAAAACCCTCTTTATTCTGATGATCCAGCAGCTTTTACCTTGGGAATTTGGTGTCCGTTGGTTGATTGTAGCCAAGAAAATGGAACTCTGGAAGTAGTTGAGAAAAGTCAGCATTTATTTTCAAAAGTTGCGTATAATTCAGTGAAACCCTATTCTGTATATTTTGATGAAGCAGTTAAAAATAAATATTCAAAAGCACTTCCAACCAAAGCCGGACACGCCGTTATTCTTGACAATCGTCTATTGCATTATTCACGCCCAAATAAAACTGAGACTACCAGGGAAGCCATTGTTATTCAGTTAATCCCTAACGAGTGTTCGCCTGTTTTATATTATTTCGACTATGACGATCCGCAAAAAGACATTTCTGTTTTTGAGATTACCAAAGATTATTTTGTCGAAAATTCCCCCGAAACAATGTTTGTATATCCGTCGGAGTTGAAAAAAATAAAAACAATGAAAAGTGAGTTTAGATTCTTGACAGAAGATGAGTTTATTCAACTGATGAATTTAGGCGAGATAAAACAAATAGAAAATGGTTCCGGAAAGTTTGGTAAATTAATCAAGCAATTAAGCAAAGTTATTGGAGGCTAAAAGTGGCTCTAAGCTCAAGCAATGAGACATTTTATAACTCTAAGTCCGCCTTAACATCGCCTAAACAATTTCTGAAACAAACTGTTTTAGATTTAAGCTTTTCGCGGAATATTGCATGGCAATTATTCCGTAAAAACTTTTTTTCGCAATATCGCCAAAATTTTCTAGGTTATTTATGGGTTTTGCTGCCACCATTAGCAACTGCGCTGATTTGGATCTTTTTGCATTTCTCAAAAATAATCGATTTAGGCACAACCGAAATTCCGTATCCGCTTTACGTTTTGACGGGTATTTTTTTGTGGCAAACTTTTACGGAGTCGGTCACTTGCCCATTGCAACAACTACTTTTTTCGCGGCATTTGATTACCAAATTCAAAATTCCACACGAAGCTCTAGTCATTGCTGGACTTGGTTCAATTGTCTTTAGTTTGTTAGTAAGATTGGTAATTCTGTTAGTCTGTTCAATTTATTTTCAAGTCGGAATCAGTTGGAATTTATTGCTTGCGCCGATTGGTTTAGCGGTTTTAATTTTGTTGGGTATGGCGATTGGGCTTTTATTAACACCACTTGGAATGTTGTATAAAGACATCTTAAGCGGCATTGGAATTGTTTTAAATGTGTTATTTTTTTTAACTCCAATTATTTACCCTTTGCCAAAAAATGGCGCAGTTTCTACCGTCGTTTCGTTAAACCCTTTAACTTCGGTCATTAATACAAATCGAAATTGGCTGACAGGCGGAAATGTAATGCCGGATTTTTCTTTTTATTTGGTGATTAGTATTTCAATTTTTTTATTTTTTGGTAGTTGGCTTTTTTATCGGTTAGCAAAACCTTTTATTATTGAAAGAATTTCCACTTAAAATTTTATATTTAATCAAATGTCCGAAACTGATCAGACAATTATCTCAGTAAAAAATATCTCAAAAAAATATTGCCGGGAGTTAAATAGCTCGTTGCGCTATGCCGTTAAAGATATTTTGCGCGAGATAATACCAATTCCGTTCTTTCCACACGATAAATCAGCCTTAAGAAATGAAGAGTTTTGGGCAGTCAAAGATATTTCCTTCGAATTAAAACGGGGGGAATCTTTAGCAATTATCGGCGAAAATGGCGCGGGTAAAAGCACTTTGCTCAAAGTTCTTTACGGATTGATCAAACCTGATACAGGTGAGGTGCGGATACGCGGGCAAGTGGGCGCAATTATTGAACTTGGCGAAGGCTTTGATCCTCTTTTGACCGGACGGGAGAATATTTTTATTACGGCTTCGTTGTTAGGTTTTCCAAAACAAAAAATTCAATCCCTATTTGACGAAGTTGTTGCTTTTTCGGAATTAGAAGAATTTATTGATACGCCAATTCAGTTTTACAGTTCGGGAATGAAAGCGCGGTTAGCCTATTCGGTCGCCGCACATTTGAAACCTGATATTTTGTTTGTAGATGAAGTTCTGTCGGTTGGTGATATAACATTTCAACGAAAATGTTTGATTCATATTCAAACTTACATTAAAAATGGAGGGGCAGTTATTTTCGTTTCGCATAGTCCACATCAGATTCAATCAATTTGCCAACGAGGAATATTGCTCGAAGACGGAAAAAATGTTTATGAAGGAAGTGCCATTGAAACTCTCTCATATTATTTTGAAAGGCAGCGGACACTGCATAATAATTTTTCAAATTTGTCTCATCAGCAATTAACCGCGGAAAACCCCTTAATAATCACAAGTGTCACAACAAATTCAACAGATGAAAAACCGCTAAAAAAAGGCGAAAGACTTTGCATAACCGTTAAATGTGAAGCTATACGTGAATTGGAAAATGTGGTTTGGGGATTTAACATTTTTACAAATGATCACACAATTTGCATCTGCGGAAATTTCAATGAAGTTCCCCAAACTATATTGAAAGGTAAAAACGAGTTGCATTGTGAGGTTGAAAAAATACCTCTTAATGCCGGAAAATACCTATTAAAGATTTTTATCGCTGATGTTGATACGGTTCAGCCTTGGGCAACTTTTGGTTGGCTGGAATCCCCCGCGATTATAACAATAGAATCTGTGCCAAGTATTTTAAATAATTCTTATGCAGAGTTAAATCAATTGATGGATATAGCTGTGGAATGGAAATGACAAAAATTGATTTGAGAAAACTAAATTTGGTAATTGAAAAAGGATTGAACTTTTTACACCAAAACCAACTTGCATCAGGCGAATTCAAATCATTTCGTTCAACACACCCAACAATGGCAGAAGACTGCGAGTTTGACAGTTCACCCTTTCCAACTGCATTGATTGCATATTCTTTGAGTTTTTCCGAATCGCTAGTTGCCAAAGAACTGATTAAACGGGCAATTAATTTTTTTTTAGCTGAAATAGAAAGGGGAAGTGTTTGGCGTTATTGGACTTCGATTCATCCGTATCACAATAATATTCCGCCTGATTTGGATGATATTGCTTGTATTTCATCAGTATTGAAACAAAATAATGTGCAATTCGCGGATAATCTAAAATTGATTTTAGCTAATCGGAATCGTGACAAACTATTTTATACTTGGATGGTTCCGCGTTTTGCTTTTCCACTGTCGTTTGCCTATTGGCGGGTTGTAGCGCGGGAAGCCTTGAAACCAATTAGCCTTTACTATTTTTGGAAATTAAATGAATCTGAACCGAATGATATTGACTGTGTAGTTAATGCCAATGTTTTGTTTTATTTAGGAAAGTATAAAGAGACGCAATCGGTCATTAACTATTTGATTGAAATTATCAAAAGTGAAAAAGAAGAATGTTGCGACAAGTGGCATCTGAGCCGATTTAATTTATACTATGCTTTATCAAAAAACTTTTTTGCAGGAATTGATGATTTCAAAATAATTCGGGATGCACTCATTGAACGGATTCTTTCATTTGCTAAATCTGATGGAATGATTGGCGAAAATATTTTAGAAACTGCGCTTGCCAGTTGTGCTTTATTGAATTTTAATGATGATTCAATGGAACTCAAAAATGCCATAAATATTTTGATAAATTCCCAAAATAAAAAAGGTGCGTGGCAAATATTTCCCGTCTATTACGGTGGACCGAAAAAATATTTTGGTTGGGGTTCAGAAGAACTTACAACGGGATTTTGTTTAGAGGCATTAGTTCGTTATTTTAAGTGAAAAGAATTATGAGAAAGATTTTCTTTGACGAAAAACTCGAAAATGAATTTTTGAGTAAAAGTTTTATAACGGTTCCGCTGCTTTCTAATGAGGAAGTTGAATATTTATTGGCTGAAATGTATCAGTTAAATCCATCTGATAATTATTCTCCACAAGGAACATATCACGCTACATTTTTGGATGCTAATGTTGATTATAAAAAGAAAGCAACAAATATTGTCCGAGATTTCTTCTCTGAAAAACTAAATAATATTTTGGTAGATTACCAATTTCCGACCGGAGGTTTTCTGGTTAAACAACCGGATTGCGGGGAAGTTCCAATGCACCGAGACTGGACTTTTGCCGAACATTTAAATCAGACGAATATTAATTTTTGGTGTGCCCTGGTTGACGTAGACGAATCAAATGGAGCATTACAAATGGTTGCTGGTAGTCATAAACTTGTTCAAAATATAGAAGCTCCACAAAGTATGCCATTTTATTTGGAGTTTTCTGAATCATTGAAGGAGATTTCAACCTTAGTTCCTTTGAAAAAAGGCGAGGCTATTTTCTTTGAAAGTTCAACTCTCCATTGGTCAACCCCAAATAATTCAAAAAATGTGAGACAGGCAGCCAGTCTTTTATGTATTCCGGCAGAAGCTAAGCCTGTTTTTTATTTTCCTGCTCAAGATTTTCCGAATAAAAAGTTCAATATGTATGAAATGGTTAATGATGCTTTTGATGAGCATATCGGCACGGATTATTTTGAGGGTAATTTAAAAACAAAGGTTTTGGCTTGTGTTGAGAATAAAAATGTTGAGGTTTCAAAGGAAGATTTTCTTTCGATGTTAAAAAATGGTGAAAAGATACGGCAAAATATTTATTGTTCTCACCAAAGTAGCCAGCCGACCTTTTGGGAAAAGCTAAAAAATTATCTAAAAATGAGTTGATAGAATCAGAATCAATAAGAACCTTATCTAAACTAAAATCCAAATGGTCTTTAATTCATTAACATTTGTCCTATTTTTTATCATTATTTTGATACTTCACAATTTGCCATTTCCTTGGCAGGTTAAGAAGTTTAATCTCCTCATTGCCAGTTATGTTTTCTATGCCGCGTGGAGTCCGCCGTTTGTTATTTTGTTGTGGGTGGCGACAATTATTGATTGGTTTGTCGCGCAATGGCTGGCTAAAACCGAAAATGAGAAAAAGCGGAAAAGAATTTTGTTGATAAGTATTTTTGCCAATTTGGGAATGCTCAGTTATTTCAAATACGGCAATTTTTTGATAAATAATTTTGTCGGTTTGGTCAATGCAGTTGGCTTTGATTATCATCCGCCTGCACCAAATATTATACTTCCGATTGGTATTTCGTTTTATACTTTCGTCACACTTTCATACACAATTGACGTTTATCGAAGAAAAATTGAACCTGCTAAATCATTTTTAGACTATGCTTTGCTGATAACTTTTTTCCCACATTTGGTTTCAGGACCAATTTTGCGTGCCTCGCAATTTTTACCGCAATGTCTTGAACCCAAAAAAGCAAATTCACAACAAATGGGTTGGGGATTGGCTTTGATGGTTTTTGGATTATTTCAAAAAGTAGTATTAGCAGATGGATTTTTAGCTCCCGTTGTAGATAAAATTTTTTGGATGAAAGGCGATGTCAGTTGGTCGCAAGGCTGGCTTGGTTCATTTGGCTTTGCCGCGCAAGTGTTTTTTGATTTTGATGGCTATTCGATTTGCGCGATTGGTGCGGCATTGTGCTTAGGTTTTGTCTTTCCTGACAATTTTAAATTTCCGTTTGCTTCGATTGGATTTTCCGAATTTTGGAATCGGTGGCACATTTCGTTGTCAACTTGGTTTCGTGATTACCTTTATTTTCCGCTTGGTGGGAGTTACAAAGGAACAATGCGAACATATTTTAATTTAGCGTTTGTAATGTTTATCAGCGGTTTATGGCACGGCTCGGCATGGCAATATATTGTTTGGGGCGGAATGCACGGAGTTTTTTTAGTTGGTGAACAAATATTGCGAAGAACATTTTCAGAAATATCAATTTTCAAAACTAAATTGTTTCAAATATTTCTTGCCTTTTTGACGTTTTTCTTGTTTAGTTTTTCGATGGTTTTATTTCGTGGGGCAGGTCTGGCAAATGGCGTAAAAATGTATAATGCAATGTTCACAGGCGCAATATCTGAAATGATTTTATACTCAAATGCTCAAGCAATTTGTGCAATCGTCATCATCCTCGGAGTTTTTATCTTTCATTGGTTGATGAGAAAATCCTCGCTCGAAGAAGTTGCAGCCAAATTGCCGTGGTGGGTGACATATTTCATTTTGGCTTTAATGATTCTGTCAATAATTTTAATTCCGGGGGAAAATCACGCGTATGTCTATTTCCAATTCTAACGACAGACTTCCAAACATTCCTTTGGTCAAAATCTGGGTTTTAATCGGGGTTTCTCTGATTTTATTTACAGTAGGTTGGGATTGGTTTTGGTTGTCAAGAAAGGTTCTTCCTTTACCAAACGACGATGAAAAATT
>DAORIL010000237.1:0-9156 GCA_035438525.1 Pyrinomonadaceae bacterium | reverse complement strand
CTAACTCCTGATCGGCAAATGCTAAAACCCGCAAAGCACGGGTTGCCATTTCTTCATTTATTTTTAGAAACTTTTTGCGGGTATCTTCGTCAAGAGCCAATATTTTGTCGTTTTCTCCGATAAAATTCGAACAAGCCTCCAGAACTACAGCCGGAGCACCTTTCATTGTGGCAAAACATTTATTGCTTTTATTATTTTGCACAACGGTCATCATCCGCCCGGTAACCGAATCGAACGGAATTTCCTTCAGGATTTGATAATTTGATTTTTCATTACAAACATCAAATCCCAACTTTTGAATGCCAATAATTAAAGCTGTTTCAGTCGGATCGCCAAGAGTTAATTCTTTACAATTTGATAAATTAAAAGCAGCCTCATTACAGAGCAAATTAACCCGCGCAAGTCTTAAAAAATTTGGCTCCTTAATAAGAGTTGCCTCTAAGTCACTGATCCCATTTGCTTTATTTGCCGAAAGAGTAATAATTTGTTGATTTGATAGTCTGTATTCCTGCACCGTCATTTTATTTTCGGTCAGAGTCCCTGTTTTATCAGTGCAAATTACGGTTGTGCTTCCGAGAGTTTCGACCGCTGAAAGACGGCGAACTATGGCATGACGGCGAGCCATTCTCAAAACCCCCATGGCGAGAATCAAGGTTGTCATAGCCGGGAGACCTTCCGGCACTGCGGCGACTGCCAGACTAACTGCAACCTCAAACATTAATAATGGGTTGTCGCCGCGCAAGATTCCTGAGAGCAAAACGACCAAAGCAATACCGATCACGATATAAACAAGTAATTTACCTAAACTATCAAGTCTTTGTTCAAGTATCGTCTGTCCGGTTTCAATTTTGTCAATTAACAACCCGATCCTTCCCAGCTCAGTATAGGAACCGGTTGCAGTAACGATGGCAATTGCCCGACCGCCAACAATCATCGTCCCAAGGTAAAGCATTGAACAACGCTCGGCGAGAATCGAATTATAATCAACTGATTCAATTGACTTTTCGACCGGCAAACTTTCTCCGGTAAACGATGATTCATCCACTCGCAAATTAACTGCTTCAATGAGCCGGGCATCTGCCGGAACTTTATCCCCTGCTGTCAAACTGATAATATCGCCAACAACTAATTCCCAAGCCTCAATTTTTCTCTCGTATCCGTCGCGCCTAACTTTTGCCGTGGTTTTAGTTTCCCGCCGCAAAACATCTAATGCCCGTCCCGCCCGCCATTCAATGGCAAATCCGATCAGTCCATTTAAGGCAAGGACAACAAGTATTGCCACCGCTTCCAACCAGCCATCGGTCAGCCACGAAATAATTGCGGCAACTCCTAAAAGCCAGACAATTATACTGGAAAACTGCCCCAACAAAATTTTCCACCAGGATAATCCTAATGTCTGATTGAGTTCATTTTTGCCGTAGAGTTTTAATCGGTCCGTCGCTTCCGAACTCGATAAGCCGGATTCTAAATCAACTCCTAAGGCTTGAATAATAATGTTTGGCTGATGACTATGAGGTGCGTCTAAAAAATCACCAAGGATGATTTTGTTTTCTTCGGTATTTGAATCCGTTGATCCGCCAAAATTTATTTTAGTTTTTAACTCTTTTTGTTTAATTTCCATATAAATGCCATAGCGTGTCTTTTACTCCCTATTTCATTTCTACGCACTTTTTATACCTTGGGCAAAATCTATTAAAATCTAGCTAATAACCATAACAAATAAAATGAAATGGAGCATTTTGCGATATGGTAGAGAATTACTGCGGACTTTTACACATTAAACTTGATATAACTGATTCTCTTTTAAAACCAAGAATTTGTGTTAAACGTTTTAGACATTTTAGTTTTTTATATTTTTCTCGTAATTCAAGAAGTTATCCGCATTTTGCTCCAGATTTTCCCGCCTGTGGTCATAACTCATGACAGTTTTCGGGTCTTTATGTCCGGTCATCATTTGCACTTGGCGGTAAGTTAAACCTTGGTCTAATACTTTGGTGATGGCTGTCCCAGGTAAATAAAAACACCCTCCGGCAAAAAGTTAAAGGCAGAATGGTCAATGAAAATAATATGCAAACTCATAGTTTTTACTTTTACTTTGCAATTGTTTATCTTTTTAATTAAAACAATCTCGAATTTTTCGTTCAAGTGAATATTTGAATAAAGGACGCCTAATTTGCGCTCAAAAGAATAAGAATTTCGCTTCAGTTAGCGATACGAAAATCTCTTCTTTTTAACCTTTGAAATTTATGTAAAGGTATGAAGTTGATTCCAATCCAATCAAGTTTTTTTAAACTCGGTTTTGACAATTAAACAAACCCCAGATGGAATCAACTTCATAAAATTTCATAGGATCAATTATATTTTTCCAACTGTGGTCATTTTAAGATTGGTATTGAATCAATAATTAAATGTTCCTTAAAAGTTTTATTGTTTTTTGCCAATTGGTTTTCTACTAGGGAGACCTTATTTTTATCTCTTTTGGATGTTTAATCGATTTAGCAAAACTTATAAGATCTCTCTATCCGAACGTCATACCTTCCCAAAGAACTCAGTCAAAAAAGAATTAACTAAAATTGAGTATTAAATATCAATAATGATTTTTTGCGGAATTCATTATTTTTGATGGAGCAAACATATTGTATTAATTTGATGCACATGTATTGAAATTCTGAATGTTAAATAAAAATTAATAAGCCCCAAAAATAAATAAAACCTCCCTCAAACCCGCTAATTTGCTCATTAATATTTTGTGGCTCGTAAATTGCAAAAAATGATTTTGTCAGGTTTGAAAATAATAATTGAAGGAGAAAAAAAATGATTTCATTACTAGTTTGGATAATTTTGGGATTTTTAGCGGGATTTTTGGCAAAAGCAATTATGCCGGGTCCTGATGGGGAAGGGTATATCATGACCACGATTTTAGGGATTGTTGGGGCAGTTATTGGGGGCTTCATTGGAAGTGCTTTGGGGTTTGGAATGGTTAGTTCCTTTAACAATATTGGTGGTAGTATCCCGAGCTTTATTTTTTCGGTCATCGGGGCTGTGGTAGTTTTGGTGATTTATCGTTTAGCCACAGGCAGAACATTGCGAGCCTAATAAGGCACTTCAAATTTTAGGAAGCAATTTGTTTTACATTTTCACCAAGAATGATAGTAAATCGCTATAAATAAAATTTAACAAGGGGAGAAAAATAATGGCAACCAAAAAAAACAAATCAGTTTTGACTAAAGCAAAGGAAGTAGCCGGAGACGTTTTAACCAAAGTTGCAAAAGGAGCTGCTGTTGGAGCAATAAATGCTGTTTCAGAAGCAGTAGGAACTGATAAAGAATCTGATAAAAAGAATCAGAAAGCGGAAGATAAAACCTCTGCAAAATCCAGTTCCAAATCCGGAACTCAAACTACTTCTGGATCTCAAAAATCTATCAAAAGTAAAGGCAAAAGTAAACCTAAAGCTAAAAAATAGATTGAAAGCATCAGAAGATATTTGAAATAGCTGAAAACCGGATTTGGAGAGCAATCTCTAGAACTTAAAGAACTGTGACCTATTTAACAAATCACAAAAGGTTTTTCGGATTTTTGAGTTTCTTATTAAATCAATTCTAAGTGGAAAATTATTGAATAAATAATTTTCCACTTCTTATAGTAAAAACAAATAAAAATTTAAATGAACGAAAAAGGGGTAGAAATGGAAGATAATAAAAATAATGAAAGGACAAGTGGAAGTATTGCTTCAACTCAATCCGCCAAGGATGAAAACTACGATAAATCACAAAGTAGCCATTCTAAATTAGCTGAGGATGATGCAGCGTCCAAGGTTGGAGACGTTCTGCGTGGTAATACAGATGCAGTCAAAGATCTTTTTGAACAAGCTAAAGAATCAGGTGGTGACACTGCAAAACAAATGTTAGCACAAGCTAAAGAAAAAGCCTCCACGGTAATTTCAGAACAAAAAACCGGTCTGGCATCAGGATTGGGAAGCATTGCTGATGGTATCAGGCAGATGGGTGAAAATTTACGCGAAGCAGATGACCCGCACAGCATTGTTGAAGTAACTGCAAAATATGGGGACAATTTAGCAAAACAGATTGAAAAAGTATCGAAATATCTTGATCAAAAAGACTTTAAAGAAATGTCCCGGGATGTTGGGGTTTTCGCACGGCGCAATCCGGCAATATTTATTAGCGGTGCTTTTGCACTCGGTTTTTTAGCAATCCGGTTGCTCAAATCTTCTGCTTTGGATCACGACTCAAAGGCGCACAGACAAAATCACAAACCAAAAAAGCTTAGCACCGGGGCAAAATCTGATGAAAAAAATAATGCCTCTTCAACTCAAGTAAGTAAAACTGAAACAAATAATTCTTCGACAGAAGCAAAATCTTCTTTGTCATAAGAGATCATAGGAGTTCAATTATGGTTAAACAGCAAAGTATCAAAGAAGAACGTTCTCTAGGCGACTTATTTTCAGATTTGGCTGGCGAAACCGGGATGTTAATTCGGCAAGAAGTTGCTTTAGCACAGGTTGAATTAACCGAAAAAGCGGCAAATGTCGGCAGAAATATCGGATTTTTAGTAGTTGGGAGTGCGGTTGGATTTGCGGCATTTCTTGCCTTAATGACAGCTTTAATTATTGGGTTGTCGTTTTTTATTCCATTATGGCTTTCAGCTTTAATTGTCGGAACTATTGTCGGAATTGTTGCTTTTGTGCTGATTTCCTCAGCCTTAAAAGCCCTAAAAAATACAGATTTAAAACCGCGACAAACGGTTGAATCATTGAAGGAGGATGCCCAATGGCTGAAGAATCAAACGAACTAAGCATTATCGAAGAACCGGAATCCGGGAAAAATAATCAGGAAAAACAAAATACCCAAAACGAAATCCGGGAAGATATTGATAATGAAACAAACTTAAGCGATGTTTCAGAAGATCCGGAGCAAATTCGCGAAAAGATTAATGATACCAGACGCGAAATGGGTGAAACGATCGATGCAATTCAGGAAAAATTGAGTTTCTCAAATATTTCGGAACAAGTGAAAGAACAAGTTTCAGATCAAATAAACAGTGTCGTTGAAATGGCAAAAGATGCGGTATATAACGCAACAATCAGGAAAGCAGGTAATTTTATGCAAAACGCAATCAAAGAAATAAAAAAATCAAATTTTATAAAAACAGCCGGTGAAAATCCTTTTCCCTTTATTTTCATTGGTTTAGGCGCAGGTTTATTACTTTTTAAGAGTTCAAATAAAGGTAAATCTTCTGGTAAGGGAGGCAGACACCATGAAAAAGAAAAAAAATCATCGTTGTTAAAATCAGCACCCGAAAAAGTTACTGAGGCTGCCAGTCAAACTTACGAACAGGTCAGCAAGGCGGCTAATTCAGCTTATGAAAGTGTCAGCAATGCAGCAGACTCCGCTTATAAATCTGTTGGTAGTGGAGCTGGCGAACTTTATGAAAAAGTAGGAAATTTAGGGAGCCAAGCCCGCGAAAAATATGACTACTATTTGGAAGAAAATCCTTTAGCAGTTGGGGTCGCAGCTTTAGCTATCGGAGCGGCAGTTGGGTTAGCCATTCCGGCGACCAAATTTGAAAATAATTTATTGGGTGAAGTCCATGAGAATTTGTTGCTAAAAGCTGAAGATGTGACGCGTGATGCGCTTGAAAAAGTTCAGCAAGTAGCGGACGAAGTTGGTAAAACAATTAACTAGTGGATTTACCAAATAATAATTTAATATTCGCCTCGCCTGATGGGGGCGAATAATCAATATTAAGAATTAAGATGTCAAAAATGAAAAGGAAAGTTTATGGGGACAAATAAAAAGAATGAAAACGATCAGACAAGCGATTCTAAAATTGATCAATTATCAGACTTTACCAACGACGGCACAGATCAACCGTTAACCACAAATCAAGGTTTAAAAATTAACGATAATCAAAACTCATTAAAAGCTGGTGAGCGTGGTCCGACACTTTTAGAAGATTTCATAATGCGTGAAAAAATTACGCATTTTGACCATGAACGAATTCCTGAACGAATCGTCCATGCTCGTGGTGTCGGGGCTCACGGTTTCTTTGAATTGACGGAATCTTTGAAGGAATTTACTAAAGCTAAATTCTTAACCGAAGTTGGCAAAAAAACGCCTGTTTTTACACGCTTTTCAACTGTCGCCGGATCACGGGGATCGACTGATCTAGCCCGTGATGTGCGAGGGTTTGCGGTAAAATTTTATACTGAGGAAGGTAATTATGATCTGGTCGGCAACAATATTCCTGTTTTTTTTATTCAGGATGCAATCAAGTTTCCTGACCTAGTTCACTCGGTCAAGCCCGAACCAAACAACGAAATTCCACAAGCTGCTTCGGCACACGACACTTTTTGGGATTTTATTTCGTTAATGCCCGAATCAATGCATATGATTATGTGGGTGATGTCAGATCGGGCGATTCCTCGTTCCTTAAGAATGATGGAAGGTTTCGGAGTTCATACCTTTCGGCTGATAAATGATGAAGGAAAAGCAACTTTCGTCAAGTTTCACTGGAAACCTAAACTTGGTGTGCATTCTGTCGCCTGGAACGAAGCGCAGAAGATTTCGGGTTTTGACGCGGATTTTCACCGCCGTGATCTGTTTGAAGCGATTGAAAATGGATCATTTGCCGAATGGGAATTCGGGGTTCAGCTCATCCCCGAAGATGATGAGCATAAATTCGACTTTGATATTTTGGACGCCACAAAACTCATCCCTGAAGAACTGGTTCCAGTCAGAATTATTGGCAGAATGGTTTTGAATCGCAACACTGACAATTATTTTGCTGAAACTGAACAAGTCGCGTTTTTACCTTCAAATATTGTTCCGGGAATTGATTTTTCCAATGACCCGCTTTTGCAAGGGCGATTACATTCTTATTTAGATACACAGATTTCACGCCTTGGCGGTCCGAATTTTCACGAAATCCCGATCAATCAACCGCTTGCACCGATTCATAATAATCAGCGGGATTCTCAGTTTCGCCAGACGATTAACAAGGGCAGGGTTGCCTATGAACCGAATACCCTCGGCGGCGGCTGTCCATATCAGTCAATGATGAAAGATGGCGGTTTTACATCGCATCAGGAAAAAATCGACGGCAATAAAATTCGCACCAGGAGTGATAGCTTCCGCGATCATTTTACTCAAGCTGCTTTATTTTTTAACAGTCAGTCTGACTACGAACAAACCCATATTGTCAATGCTTTAAGTTTTGAACTAGGAAAAGTCGAAACAAATGCAATTCGTGAAAGAGTAGTTTATTTGCTTAATCAAATTGACAACAAACTTTCCCGAAAAGTCGCTGACAATCTTGGCATTTCGATCCCCGAAAAACTTGATCTGCCAATGAACATGGGTTATCCGGCAGACGCAAATCCCGATGATTATCAGCCAATTCCGAAAAAGGATGCAAAAGTCAAAAAATCCGAAATTTTGAGTATGGCAAACACGGTCAAAGATACGATCAAAACCCGTCAGATCGCCTTTTTAGTTGCCGACGGTTTTAACGCCAATGATGTAAAAATCATGAAAAACGCCCTCGAAAAACAAGGAGCTCAGGCAAAAATTATAGGTCTAAAATCAAAAACGGTTAAGGATGCAGATGGAAACGAGATGAAGGTCGATCATGCTCTGCGGACAACAGCTTCGGTTTTGTGGGATGCTGTTTATATTCCAGGGGGTAAGAAAAGCACTGATACACTTGCCGAAGAAACTGATGCTATCGAGTTCGTTAACGAAGCCTTTCGCCATTGCAAAGCGATTGCCGCCACAGGGGAAGGAGTTAATTTCGTTACTAACGAAACCTACGCCGGACGCGCAAAAGGCGATAAAGCTATAATTTTAAACGAAAACATCACTCAGGAAATAGCGGAAAACTTTATTAACGCCATTGCCGCACATCGTAATTGGGAAAGAGAAGCGGCGCGAAAGGTGCCGGCATAGATTTTTCAGTAGTTTCAGGAGGAAATTTTCAAATTTTTAAAAAGGGCGTTTTGAACTTGTTTAGAGGAATTAAAATTCTAATTTAATTTTTTGGCAGGTTCTTTACGACCTTTTTTTATTTTCAACAAACCAACTAAGAATAATCTTCATGCTTGGAAAAAGTCCGAAAGCATCACTCATGATTGTCATTTACAGCATTCATTATTTCCTTATCAAATGCTAAATGGCGTAATTCTTGGCTACTCAGAAATTTTTAAAATAATCATTGTTTTCCGCGAATATTAATTATTATTTTCATAAGTTCAGGGAGGTCAACCGGCTTGGCGATGTGAATATTGAAACCCGCTGCTTCAACCCGTCTTTTTTCCTCGACACTTACATAACCCGTAAGGGCAATTGCGGGAACTTGTCCGCCTTTTTCCTTCGGCAAGAGACGAATTTGTTCTATCAGATCATAACCATCCATTCCAGGCATCCCAAGATCACTGATCAAAATGTCAGGTTTAAAAATTACAAATTCAGTCAGAGCTTCGCTGGCATTCGATATTGCCTGAATCAGTATATTTTTGGATTCCAGAAAATATTTGAGCATTTCGCGCGAATCGGTTTCATCATCGACAATCAGAATTCTCAGTCCGGTAAAATCCTCGGTTTTTGTTCTAGCTGTCAAAAGTTTTGGTAATCCGCTTGTAAAATCCTGTTGTTGAGACCTCAGAAACGGTAACGAAACTGTGAAAGTTGTTCCCTGACCTTGGCCTGCGCTTTCAACCGATACGGTTCCGCCGTGCATTTCTACCAAATTTTTCACGATTGAAAGTCCAAGTCCGAGTCCGCCGTATTGGCGTTTCATACTTCCATCAGCCTGACGGAAACGCTCAAAAACAAATGGGATAAAATCCGACGAAATTCCGTTTCCATTGTCCTTTATTGCGATTTCCACCAGATTGTCGTTTTCCTTTAAGGTAATTTCAAGCTGCCCGTTGAATGGAGTGAATTTAATAGCATTAGAAAACAGATTCCAAAAAATTTGCTGTAAACGGTCGCTATCACCCATAATCAGTGCAGCTTTTAAATGAAAGTTTTCGATAATCTTGATTTCTTTGACACTAGCTGCCGGACGAACTACGTCTAAAGCAGATTCAATACTTTCAGCTAAATTAATAGGCAGTAAATTTAGCCGGATTTGTCCGGT
>DAORIL010000236.1:0-9164 GCA_035438525.1 Pyrinomonadaceae bacterium | reverse complement strand
AAACAAGGTTCACAAAATCCGTATTAGGCATTTTTTCAAATGAAATAGTCCATTTCGGCTCAGCAAGTGGAGTTTTATCATCTTTTAGAATTTGATAACCAAGCCGATAGACACCTAACCTTCGACGTTCAGGATTACCATCCATTCTATCAAAGGCTTGAACGGTCAGGCGAATTTTTCCTTGTAATTTGATACGTGATTTCTGCTTTTCAGTTTCAATCGGTAACCATTTTTCATCAAAAAATGAGACTTTTTCAATTTTGGGGGCAACTGTGTCTTTGTAATTAGGCAAAACAAGAGCATCTAAAGCATTCATTTCGGAACCTGTTCGTCCTGTTATCAGATGAACGTGGTTGAAAGAATTGAGGGTTCCGATTGCATCACCTGCCTCAAATTTAGTTCCACGCGGTATGCGAACATTGACAAGTTTCGATTCCATTGTTTTTGTGGAACTTATGATTGTTTCCCCAGTTTTTTTTGTATATTCAGCTGAAATATTTGTTATCTGTTCCTTATAAACAAACTGAAAACGTTCATCGACAAATGGTTTATCGTCTTTATCTCGCCCCAAACGCAAATGTATATAACCAATTGTCGGCATACGCAAAAGCTCGCGTAATCCGGCAAAATTTTCTACGGCAATGGGCTCCAAAACTTTTTCCGAACGAATAAAATAAGCTTTTTCCCCATAACCTCCGGCAATATCTAATCCATTGTGAAACCAAGCCTGCTTTCCTTCGGTGATTTCACCACGCACTTCGCCAAGCGTTCCGGCAATATCCCGTTTTGCTTCCGGCGGATTGTAAGTCCAACGCTGCGGCTGCAAATTGCGAAATTCTTCGGCTGTATAACGTAGTTTTGTAATTTCTTCGTTGCTGATTTCCTTCCCCAAATTTTCTCCTGTTAAAATTCGGATTAGCTGATTTTCGGCATCAGCTACCAACAAATTTCCGTTTTTATCCAAAGCCAAACCGCTGGGGCGATTGAATTGAGATTTTATTAATTTTCCGTCAGCCAATCCTCGTTTATTTCCTGAGATTGTTTCGACATATGGAAAGGTTCTCCTTCCGATCACCCGAATTGAATTGCCATCAGTTACATAAATTACCCCCGTTTCATTAACGGTAACCGCTGTTGGTTCAACAAATTTGGCTTGCAAAGGAAAACCATCAACCAAATCCTGTTCCCCCGTTCCGGCAACTGTTGTTGTAGTTCCATTTTCTTCAATCCGGCGCAATCGTCGGTTTCCGGTATCGGCAACTAGCAAACTTCCATCCGGCATTATTGCTAGCCCGCAAGGGGTATCAAATTTGGATTCGGTTCCAACCCCATCGGCAAACCCCTTTGAACTTCCGGCAATGGTAGAAACTTTACCATTTTCAATTAAACGAATTTTGTCATTATAGGTATCAGCAACGTAAATTTTTCCATCTTTGCTAACCGCAACTCCGATTGGAGCATTAAAAAGTGAGGTTGAGCTTTCACCATCCGAAAATCCGTGTTTATTTTCGACTCCCGCAATTATTGTAATTTCACCAGTTAATATATTTAAGCGTTTTATACTGTTGCTTCCTGAATCGGCAATTACCAAATTCCCTTCATTTTCAAAAACAATAATTGACGGTGTATTTAATTTATCCGTCACAACTTCTATTTTCCCATCAGGCAAAATACGGAAAATTTTTCCCGCATCTCCATCTGAAACATAAACATTTCCCTTTTTATCAACCGCAACGCCAAAAGGTTCGCCAAATTCACGATTGAAACCGGCAAAGGTTTTTGTTGCCGAAAGTAAATTTGGCTTTTTTTGAAAATCATTGCACCCGGTTAGAGTAAAAATTAAGCAAATAAGGGGTAAAAATAATTTGTTGAATAAATTTGAATTTGATACCATCAAATCTATCGTAAATTGTTTTGAAATAAACGTAAAATTCAGTCTTGTGAGATTTACAAACTGAAAATTTTTGCTACTATTGCAAAGCCCCCCTATTTTATCAACAAAAGGAGAATATTATGTTTGGATTAGATCAACTTTTAGGACAAGAACAAAGCGACCAGGCTGTTCAACAAATCAGCAACCAAGTGGGTGCAGAACCAAGTTTAGTAAATAGTGCAATTCAAATGGCTTTGCCCGCAATTTTAGGTGGATTGGCAAAAAATGCTTCGACACCGGACGGTGCAGAAAGCTTAAATAACGCCCTCGACCAACACGATGGCGGAATTTTGGATAATTTGGGTGGTTTGGGCAATATGATTTTTGGACAACAGCAAGAACCTACGCCTCCGCCGCCACAAGCTGATGCTGGTGGAATTTTGGGGCATATTTTTGGAAACAGTCAAGGTCAAGTGGCTCAGCAAGTTAGTCAACAAACGGGCTTAGGAACAGGTCAAGTTGCACAAATTTTGATGATGCTGGCCCCGATTGTGATGGGTTATCTTGGACAGCAAAAACAATCCCAGGGACTAAATGCAGGAAGTTTAGGCGGGTTACTTGGCGGTTTGTTGGGCGGGGGACAGCAACAACAAAGTTCAGGCAATCCAATGATGGATATGATTTCCGGAATGCTCGATTCTGACCACGACGGTAGTGCCATGGACGATATTGCTTCAATGGCTTTCAAACATATGATGGGCGGAAAATAAATTTCAAAAATCTATTTTTTTTTCAAAAGGCGGTCAAACGACCGTCTTTTTTTGTCATCAAAGGTAAGTTGGCGGTGTTTTTTCTTTGGAACAAACTTTGCTTTTAATCGTAACCTTTACAAGTTACAATCCATTATTCGGAGAAATTCTAAATATTATTTAAAGGACATATATGAATCTTAAATTACCGATAAGGCAATTTTTTGCCCTATTAATGTTGTTTTTACTCAGTTTTTCGAGCATTATCCAAGCTCGCCCTTTAACCGAAAACCCTTTTTTGCGGGATGGAAAGGATGAAAAAAGGAAACTTCCACCGGTTAATTGGATCCGTAGCCGCACTATTGATGTTAAGCACGTTTTGATCGATTTAAAATTTGATTGGGACAAAGAGCAAGCCTACGGGTCAACCACGATCACCGTTGCACCATTCAAAGATTCGAACAAAATTTATCTGGATGCGGCTTATATGACCATCAATTCGGTAAAATTATCAAATGGAAGTGATTTGAAATTTAATTATGCCGGAAAAGACAGTGATAACAATCTTGAAATCATCCTCGACCGAATTTATAAAAGTGGTGAAGATGTCACGGTAAAGATTGATTACAGAACAAATTATGTAAATACCGCTGAAGCCGATACCGCCATCGGAAGTTTTGGACGCGGACTTCGTTTTATCAAACCAACTGCCGATAATCCAACCAAACCTTATCAAATTTGGTCACAAGGTGAAACCGAATTTAACCGTTACTGGTTTCCAAGTTATGACTCGACCAACGATTTTCATACTTCGGAATTAAAAGCCACAGTTGAAAAAAAATACACCGTAGTTTCTAACGGAAAATTGATTGACAAAAAAGATAACGGAGATGGAACTGTCACCTTTGACTGGAAAATGGACATACCTTATTCAAACTATCTGGCTTCGATCGTGGTTGCCGAATTTGCCGAAGTCAAAAGTGGTGAATATGCCGGAATTCCAATTGTTGCCTATGGTTACAAAAATGAAACCAAAGAAGTTTACGAAACCACCAAAAGCGTTCCCAATATGGTTAAGTTTTTCTCCGAAAAAACCGGCGTAAAATATGCTTATCCAAAATATTCTCAAGCAATGGTCGAGGACTTTGGCGGCGGAATGGAAAATATTTCGGCAACAACCCAAATCGAGGAAATGATCGTCAACGATAAAGAATTGGTTGATGGTGACAGTGATTCTTTGCAAGCCCACGAACTGGCTCACCAATGGTTCGGTGATTATGTGACCTGCCGTGATTGGGGACAAATTTGGTTAAATGAATCTTTTGCGACCTATTTTGACGGTCTTTACAATGAATATTCGAAAGGTCACGAAGATTTTCTTTACAATAATGTTCGCTCAAATCAGAACACCTATTATGGCGATTGGGCACAAGGAATTCGCCGTCCGATTGTAACCAAATATTACGCTAACAAAGATGCAATGTTTGATAATTATGCTTATCCACGCGGTGCTGCGGTTTTGCATATGTTACGCAAACATTTAGGCGATGAAGCGTGGTGGAAAGCCATCAATCATTATTTGACTTCAAATGCTCATAAACCTGTTTCGACAGAAAATCTGCGGATTGCGATCGAAGAAGCAACCGGCGAATCAATGGATTGGTTTTTTGACCAATGGCTTTACAAAATGGGACATCCGGTTTTTGAAGTTTCCAAAAACTACTCAAACGGCAAATTAACTTTGAATGTCAAACAAACCCAAAAAATAGATCCAAACAATGAATTTCCGCAAGCCGAATTTTTTCAAGGAAAGATGGACATCGAAATTGACGGCAAAATTGAACAAATTTGGATCAAACCGCAAACTGAAAATACTTTTAGTTTTGATTCTCAAACCGAGCCTAAAATCGTTAATTTTGATTTCGAAGGAACCTGGATCAAGGAATTGAAGTTTAACAAATCGGTTGATGAATTGGTTTATCAAATGACTAACGATAAAGATGTTTTGGCTCGTCGCGCGGCAGGAGCAGAACTGGGCAATATTTATAAAAAACCAGAAACTTCTGCCACCGATAAGGACAAAATTTTGTCTGCTATGAGGAATGTCGCTGAAAAAGATACTTTTTGGCGCATTAGACGTGGGATTTTATCAGAAATTCGCATTTTGACGGTTCCTGATGGATTAGGTCAAAACCCAAATCCACTAAAACTAGATGAGGCAACCACAGCTTATTTTCTAAAAGCTGCGAAGGATATAAATTCCCAGGTTCGAGCTGATGCAATTGATGTTTTAGGCGCTACCAAAGACGTAAAATACGAAAATCGTTATCTCGAAGGTTTGAATGAAAAAAGCAATCGGGTCAATTATTCATCTGCCATTGCCCTTGGAAAGTCAAAAAGCACGAAAGCTTTTGATGCTTTGTTAAAATTGGTCAATACAGATTCCTGGCGGCAACATTCCCGCATTCAGGGATTACAAGGTTTAGCCGAATTGGGCGACAAACGCGCACTGGAAGTTGGACTTAAATACGCCAACGATAAAAATCAGCCTGAACAAGTTCGCTCAAATGCTTTGCGAATAGTCGGAGCAGTTGGCAAAGGTGATGCTCGAGCATATCCTTTGATTTTTGAAAATTTCAAAAAATCTTTGGATGCCAACAGTTTCAATGCACTTTTTACTTCAGCCCAAGCCATTGTCAAACTTGCTGACCCGCGCGGTCAGGAAGCCTTTGACATGTTAAAAACCAAATACAAGGATAATCCAAACCTGATCGGTTTTATTAACCAATTGGAAGGACAATTTAAGGAAGCAATAAAGAATTAATTTTCTTTAAATTAGCAATAGAAATGCCATCTTTTTGTTGTAAAAGATGGCATTTTTTTAATGATAAAAATATGTTTTGCAGTTTTCAAATCATATTTTATTTTTGCTAATCCAAAATCATTTTCGTCTTTGGCTTTTATCAGTTTTTCAAAAGTCTTAACATCAGCCCTTTTTCGCCAACCGCCCAACTGCTTTTTTTATCCGAGAAAAGTCCATAAAGTGATTCTGTGGTTTGTGAATTTATTTTTGTCCAGGTTTTTCCTTTATCCTCGGTCCGTAAAATTGTGCCGCCGCCGCCGACAATAAAACCTGTTTTGTCATTTATAAAATTGACACGAAGAAATTTTTTCACCACCGGAGCGGTCACTTTTTCCCAGGTTGTGCCACCGTTTTCAGTTCGTAAAATAGTGCCTTTACTTCCAACCACAACTCCATTGTTTGAATCCCGAAAATCTACATTAAAAATCCCGACATCTGTTCCCGAGGTTTGTTTTTTCCAGGTCTGCCCCCCATCTTTAGTTGCTAAAATCAACCCTTTGTCCCCGACAACCCAACCGGTCTCATCATTAACAAAATCAACATGATACAGTTCTAATTTGTCCGAGGGAACGGTTACCCTACTCCAGGTTTCGCCACTGTCCTGAGTTTGTAGAACCAGACTGTCAATAACCTCATCATCATTATTTAGCAAAGAACCAACAATCCAACCTTTTTTCTTTCCGCTAAAGCGAACACTAAGAAAGTCCGGAATTCGACCGCCAAATTCAACGGATTTGATAACCTGATTTTCGCGCCAACTCTTACCGCCATCATTAGTTATAAAAATATGCTTTCCAACCAACAAATAGCCATTATCCTCGTTGCGAAAAAAAATTTCGTTGACCGTATCATTTGTGTTCAACGGTTGTTTTGTCCAGCTTTGACCTCCATCGTTTGTAAAAGCAAAAACACCTCCGTCACCGCCGATAAAACCTTTTTCTGCCGATGTAAAATAAACTGAATTCAAATCAGTTTGAACAAACCGAAAAACCGGACTCCAGTTAGTTTGCCCAAAACCTGTTTGGCAACAAAACATTATTCCAAAGGCTAAAAAGGCAATCTTTAACCTCACGGAATTAAAAAAATTCATAATACTCCTCAGTTCAAAACAAAAATATGGGGACATTTAATCAATAAGATAATCTTTCCTTGAAAAAATGTCACCCATTAGATGTTGATTTGAAAAACAAAGTTACTTAATTATTCGATAAACCTTTCCTTTCCAAATTACGACAACCTGTTCCCCAAGCGAGAAAAATTGAGCTAAATCTTTTTCTTTGGTAATCAGATCAAAGAATTCGTTGGACGCAAATTTAAGTTTAATTTCCGTCATTTTGGCATCTTCCTTAAATTCACCGTCAATCCAAACTCCATTTTCCAAATAGAATGTTTTGACACCAACCTTTTGAACGGTTCCGGATTTCAAAACCTCATCATCATCTGTCGTAACTTTTTCGGCTTCTTGTTTAACTTTCCGTTCTTTACTATCCTTAACGGCTTGTTCTCCGCTCGAAATGGCATCAGCAGAAATTTGAGTTCTATTTGAAGTGGATGGAGTTGGTTTTGGTTGAGGAGCATTTCCTCGACCTGAACCTTGTCCTCTTCCAATTCCAAATCCGCCACCTGAACCAGTGGATCTGGCTTGCATTGGTAAATCAGTAACTTGTCTGCTATTAATATTGTTTCCGACACTTCCATCAGTTGCCAAATAGGAAGTATATGGTGTCACGATCCCGTAACGAGTTCCCAAATCAACAATTTCATCGCGAACTTCTTTAGTTTCACCATTACTTCGGATTTGTTCCATCAACCAGCCCACCCTACGAGTTGCCCAAAGTCTCGGCAGAAAATTATTGTCTTCGGCACGCATCGGGAAGGACAAATTATCATAATTAAAAGTCCGGGATTCCTTACCGTTTTTTCCGGTTAATTTAAGCGTGATATTTTTCAAATCAGCCTCATTTTTATAACGCCCGATCATCGTTAATTGAGTTCCACGGAAAATGTCCGGAGTTTTGCGCGGATAGACCAAATCGGTTTTGACACTACCAAAATCCAAATTTAAACCGGTTAAAACCGGAGAATTTACTTTGGTAAAAAAGTTTCCAACTTTAACTTCCAAATCTTCTTTCGGCTCAATATAATCAGCCGTTCCCGAATTTTCTTCGGCAATTTTATCCAAAAGTTTGGTGTTAACATCGTAGCCAACCCCAAAGGTAAACAATCTTAAACCATCAACTTTTACTTCCTGAGAATTTTTAATGATTTTTTCGACATTTGTTTCGCCAACCGTCGGCAAACCATCAGTCATAAAAACCAACAATTTTGGACGGTCAGAACCATCAAATTGTTTCAAAGCGGCGCGGAGTGCATCATTGATATTTGTTCCGCCCGTTGGAGTTAGCTTTTTAACAAATTCTTCACCACGTTTGCGACCATCGGAATTAGCGGCAATCAATCCGTTTTCCATTAAATGCTCTTCGCCCGCAAAATTAATGACGTTAAATCTGTCTCCATCACGCAAGTTTTTAATTCCGAAAAGCAAGGCTGCGCGAGCCTTTTCCATTTTGCCTTCGTCCGCCATTGAACCCGATGTATCAACCACAAATACAATATCTTTTGCAGCAATTTCACTATCTAAAACTTTATCTTTGGGCGAAAGTAAAAGCAGAAAATATCCATCTTTTCCGGGTTCGCGGTAGGTAACAAGTGACATTCCAAAATCATTATTGGAAAGTCCATAAAACAATTGAAAGTCCTGATCTTTGCCATTTGATTCAAAAGTCATCGTGGCTTTATTTTCGCCTGTATGTTTAATGTCTATATTGTGAGAAGGAGAATAAATATTGCGTAAGGCCTGTGGTGCGGCAATTTCAATTTTACCGGCTACGGTTCCGACTTTATCAGGGCGTTTTGAGTTTCCATTGTAATCAACTCCGCTCATCATCGGAACGGGTTGGTTATTCACCCAAGCCCGATTCCCTGTTCCTAATGGATAACGATAAGCCACGGTTCCTGATTCAGCTTTTAAAACCTGTGAGTAGCTTAATTCCAGTTTTTTATCAGAATTTGGTGGAATGGGAAAAATTGAGGCTTGAAATAAATCTTTTCCGGCATATTCGAGCAAACCGGGATCGCGTTGTCTGCGCACAATTTCATCGTAAATCCGGCGAGCCTCTTCACGGCTACGAACTTCACCGACTAATTTTTTACCATTTTCCCAAATTGCGAATTCAACAATTGATGCATTTTCGGGAATTGGGAAAAAATATGTTCCTTCCAGAGTATAAGGTGAATCATTTCGGAAAACCTGTTCAACGTGAGTTGTCGCAACCTGTCCGTTGATCTTAACATCAACATTGATTGATTTTATCGGTAAAATATTCGGAATTGGAACAGGTCGCGGTCGGGGAATTGGTTGACAGGGACGAATGTCACAAACAATCGGAACGATTGTTCCCTGGGCATTGGTTGAAACAACTGCCAAAAACCCAATTGTTAAGGCAAAAAACAAACTCGTAATATGCTTAATTTTCATTAGTTTATCCTCTTTTGAAACGTGCGGAAGAGTAACACGTTTTTTTGTTTGACGAACTAGGGAACGATTAGAGTTGCTTTAACTTGTAATAAATTATTTGTTTTTCTTTTCTTCCTTCAGCCTTTTATCCAATTTTTCGTT
>DAORIL010000235.1:0-9168 GCA_035438525.1 Pyrinomonadaceae bacterium | reverse complement strand
CAATATGACTATTATTAAAATAAATCCTGCCCGGACTTCCGTGGGTCTCAAATAAAATTCGATTAAAAGTAGTTCCCGCACTGACAATAGCGTCTAAACGTGCAATTAAATCACTTCCATTCGTGCCTAACAAAACTCTGCCCCCTGCGTTACCTCGGGCTGTAACTGTAGAAACTATACTTGAATCGCTTGAATCATAAATCTGTAAAAATGCCATTTACCAATCCTCCTAAAATTATTTTTTTGACCCTTCGCTTGAAAGACGCGAAGGAAAAATCATTTTGCGGAAGAAACCGCGTAAAAAAATTCTTAATAGGATTTAGCTTCAACCAGTAGTAATTAGGCAAACTCTATTGCCTCTGTCGGCTTCTCTAATTTCAAAGGTGTAACCAAATAGTCTTTCAACCTCAAGGCTCTTTTTTCCACAACAAACCAAGAAAACATTGCCAAAGGAGTAGTAAGGAGGAACGATAAAAAAATCATTTTCGGGATAGCTATTTGATTACCAAAATAATACACAATTGTTTGTTGAACCGGATAAGAATAAATATACATTCCGTATGAAAAATCACCCCATTTACCTACTCTGTGAAGTTTTATTTTCGGACAAAAAACAAACCAGAAGACAATATACGGCAAGCACAAATAACCAAAAATCGAAGACTTTCCAAAGTAAAATGACAAACCATAAACAATTAAAAGAACTAAACTTAGCAAGGCGTTTAATGGAATTTTGTCTCTAAAATGGTAAAATAATGCTCCCGCTCCAAAATATGGGGTGAGAACAAAAATGTTTTCCAATGTAATATCGGTTTCCCCAAATCTAATTGAAGAATATGACGAATTAAGAATAACAATTCCAATTAGAAAAAACATTAAACCAAAACCAGCATAAATTAGCCGATTTTTAGAAATTCCTAAAACCGATAAAACCACCACGCCGATATAACAAATAAATTCGTAAGGTAAAGTCCATAAGGAACTGTTTACAACCGGACTATTAATATTTGTTTCAAAAACTCCCGGCAAGAAAAATGTAATCTTGAACAAAAAAACATTGGTCAAATAAAGATATGTTTTGGAGTCGGAAAAGTAAGTTGACAAAGGCAATGAAGTAACCAATGCGCCCCAAATAAATACAGCAATCAATAAATCTAAAATCAAAGCAGGAAAAATCCGTAAAAATCTTTTAGCAAAATAACTTGTGTAATTTTGGCTATTATTCAAACTTTGAGTTATCAAAAATCCGCTCAGACAGAAAAAAATCGCCACCCCCAAACTGCCAAAACTCATATTTCCGCCCGTGAGAACCCGTAACGGTTCCGGGTTTGAATTAACTAACTCAACCCGAGTCAATAAATCAAAAGAATGTGCAAAAACCACCATTGAGGCAGCTAAAATACGGACAAAATCAAAATTATTCAGTCTATTATTTTCAATCGGATACATAAAATATTTACGAAACAGGGGAATAGGTTCAAGCGTTTTAATAATTTAACTTTAGCCAAACAAAACGATTATTGACTTTCCTTTTCCAACTTTTGAAACAAAATGATTGGTGAATAATTAAAGTTTTGCTAAGCTTATCAAGGTAAATGACTTGTCAATGCTCAAAATTTCTTTTCGTTTTTATTCTGACTTTTTTGTTGGGGGTTGGGATTGTGCAAATTTGGAAATAACCTAATAGTCATCAAAAAATAAGGCAAAACTAACTCTTTTAATCATCATTAAATTAAATTTGGTTATTTTTCTGCCTTTTACCTTTTACCTTTTACCTTTTACCTTTATATTTACCTTGCTTGCTTTTCACAAAGGAATTAAAATCAAATAGCGGAATTTTTATTAACCGATTACGTCTAATAATTTATCTAAATGGACGTTGCAAAGTTTTTGGAATAAAAAACAACAGTAATTTTACTAACAATATAAAATGAGAGAGTGCCAAGTTTGTAAGCAATGCTACCCCGATGCGGTGGCAACCTGTCCCAAAGATAACCAACCAACCTTTCAATCAATCGAAGGAAACCCGATTCTGGAAGGAAAATACAGACTTGAGAAAAGGCTCGGACAGGGAGGAATGGGCGTTGTTTATAGCGCCAAACATACGTATCTTAAGACCCAATTAGCCATCAAAGTAATTCTTCCGGATTTAGTCGGAAATGATCCGCAACTTGTCACCCGATTCCGCCAGGAAGCTTTGGCAGCCGCTGCAATTCGTCATCATAACGTGGTTCAGGTAACCGATTACGGTGTTGCCAATGAAACAATGCCATTTTTGGTAATGGAATACGTTGAAGGCGAATCACTCCACGATATGCTGGCACGTGAAAAAACTTTATCCCCCGAAAAAGCGGTTGAATTGATGGCGGCAATTTGCGCTGGTGTGGGAGCGGCTCATAAACAAGGAATTGTTCATCGGGATCTAAAGCCACTGAACGTAATGATTTTAAAGGACAGTCAATCATTAGCCGAAGGTGTAAAAATTCTTGATTTCGGATTGGCAAAAATCAAATCAGGCGAATTACTCGGATCATTTGTTCAGGCTCAAACCACCGGATTAATGGGTTCACCGTATTATATGGCTCCGGAGCAATGGGCAGACGAAGACCTTGAACCACAGGCAGATATTTATTCGCTCGGTGTTATGCTCTATCAAATGTTGGCGGGTGATGTGCCTTTCAAAGGGTCTTCGATTCCGGCAATTATGCAAAAACACTTGAATAACCCGCCTCCGACTTTCAAAGAAATGGGTGTGGATGTTCCGGTTCAAATTGAAGGCGCAGTGCGCCATGCTTTAGAAAAAGACCGCACCAAACGTCCGCAAGATGTTCACGAATTTGTCCAAGAATTACGTCGTGCGCTCGGACTTTCTACCCAAGCTTTGCAAATGCCGACAGGAGCTTTACCTGCTTCGTCAATTCACGTTTTAACCCAACCGCCCCAAGCCAGAGTTTTTCTGGATAATATTCCGATTGGTGAAAGTCAAACAGATGGGTATTTGCTACTAGAAGGAATTCAAAGCGGAAATCATCGCGTCAAGGTTAGCAAGGAAGGCTTTCACGATTGGGAAAATCAAATTTTTTGTGATGGGAAACCTCAACAGGTTGTTGCCCAATTACAGCATAGTTCGGGCAATATCAATGCGGCGGCAACGGTTCAAATGAATCAGTCGCAAATGAATCAATCGCTCGGTTACGCTCAGGGCAACCAAACTCAGGGAATGCAAAGCGGTTTTCAACAAACTGGGCAAACGCCTCCGCCAAACCTCTATCAAAATAGCGGACAAGCTTCTCAATCCGGAATGCAAGGACAATCTCAACAGAATTGGCAACCAAGCGGTTCACAGATTTATGTTGAAAACACACCAAAAAAATCATCATTTTCGCCCTTAGTTTTAGCAGTTATTGGAATTTTCGGCTTATTATTACTGACTGTTATTGGGGTAGGTGGAAGTTATATGCTCGGTCTTATCGGAACAAATCCAACTATAACACCGACATCAACTAACACCACACAACCACCCGCATCGCCAACTCCGCCGATTACAGAAGCCAAAAATGAAATGGTTTCTATTCCCGGCGGCAAGTTCAAGATGGGGAATAATCAGGGAACAGACCGGGAACAACCTGAACACGAAGTCGAAGTAAAACCCTTTAAGATGAGTAAATTTGAAATTTCAAATGCCGAATACGCCCAATTTGTTGCCGATGCAAATTACAAAGCACCAGAACATTTTGTCGACGGAAAACCAAGGGCAGGCGAAGAAAATTTACCCGTAAGCCGGGTTTCTTTAGATGATGCCAAAGCCTATGCGGAATGGCGTTCTAAAAAAGAAAATATTCAATATCGGATTCCAACCGAAATTGAATGGGAATACGCTGCTCGCAACGGAAATGCCAATAATCTTTATCCGTGGGGTGATAAATGGGAAGAAAATAGGGCAATTTTGAATGCTACTTCCCTCAAACCTGTTGGTTCAGCTAAGAGCGGTGCAGATGAATGGGGAGTCCAGGATTTAATCGGTAACATTTCCGAATGGACTGATACCGAGTTTCAGGCTTATGAAAACGGGGAGTTTAAGGCTCCGACTGATGCCAAAGGCACTTTTGTGACACGTGGAGGTTCATACGCAATTTCTTCTGGCAGCAAAATCACTTCGGCAACCCGCTATTATGCACCGCCATCAGCCAAAGATGCACGTTTAGGTTTCCGTCTGGTCAGTTCCAACTAAAAAAAACGAGGGTCTAATATGCTCAAATCCATTTGTATTTGTTTAGTTTTCAGCATTCTTTTAGTTTTACCAGTAGTTGGTTTTGGCCAAGATTTAGGAAGCAGTAACGGACTTTTCCGTTCACCGAATCCTACTGCAAAAAGTAATTCTTCTACTGAAAAGAAAACTACTCCTAAACCCAAACCTACAACGACCGCCAAACCTGCTCCGACCAAAAAGGAAATTTCTAAACCGGCAACCGCTAAAACCACACCAAAACCGAGCAATTCAACTAAATCAAAAACCCAGGTTGCCAAAAGGAGTTTCAAAATTGAGCCGGCTCAAACTGCTGTTGCAAAACAACCTGTCAACGATATTGTTATTAATGTTGGACAACCCACCACTGGAAATTTTGACGAATTATACGAAAAAGCAATTGATGAAGGTAACAATGCCCGGGATGAAAGAAATTATTCAACTGCCGAAACTGCCTATCGTCGCGCCCAAAGTTTGAAACCAAAAGATTCGAGAGCAATTTATGGGTTGGGTAATATTTTTAGTGATCAACAGCGTTGGGAAGAGGCTGAAAAATCTTATCGTCAAGCCATCCAGCTTGAACCGAACAGCCCTGAGGCACATATTGCTTTAAGTTTTGTTTTAACCCAACCTGTTGTTGGAACCAATTTGGCTGATCGTTATACCGAAGCCGAAAAAATGGCGCGTAAAGCTTTGCTAATTGATCCGGATAATGCAGTTGGACATGATCAATTAGGAACTGCGCTTGAGCTTCGCGGAATTATCGAAAAAGAAACCCAAGATGCTTATCGTAAAGCAATTCAAATTGATCCGAATTTTGCTTTAGCCTACGCACATTTGGGAAGATTATTGCGCCGGATCGGACAAGTTAATGAATCTTCAACGGCTTATCGTGATGCAATCCGTTTGGCAAATGATGTTCCGACCATGGTTTTAGTCGCCGAAGTGATGCAATCACAACAGCGTTTTGCCGAATCCGAGCAACTTTTACGTCGTGCATTGAATGAAGATCCAAAGAATCCGACTGCTCTTTTCCTGCTTGGACGAGCGTTGACAACCCGCGGCAGTTTTGAAGAAGCGGAAAAAGTCCTCAAAACCAGTGTTGGTGTCAGTCCTAATAGTTTTGTGGCTTATACTTTGTTGGGTTCACTATATGCCCGCCAAAATAATTTTGACGAAGCTGAGAAAACTTTGATGCAAGCCTTAAAAATTGTTTCGTTTAACGAGCGTCGAAGATTATCACAAGAGTTTGAGTTTGTGGGTGACGGGTTAATGAAACTCGGCAGAGGAAAAGATGCTGTCCGGGTTTATCGTCAGGCAATGGCTTTAGACGGCGATAAAACATTATTAACCAATAAGTTAAACAAAGCACAAAAAAGTTAAGCGAAAAACAAAGTTTTTATTGAAATTTGTTGGCGATTAAGCGTTTTTTCACTGAGTAGCGTGAAAGACGCTTAATTTATCGAAAGAGGTAATTCAGCTTTATGGCTGTTCCGGCTTTAGAAAGTAAAATGCTTTATTGTCCCAAATGCAGTAGTAGTTATCAGGAAGGCACCCAACGTTTTTGCACCAACGATGGGAGCAGATTGGTGACCAGTTCCTCTGCGACAAAATCCACAACCACTTCGCAGGGAGTTTTTTCGAGCTTACTTGAAAAAAAACCGTCTAGTTACGATAACGATGAAAAAATTGTGCCAAAACAACGGGTTGCGCCACCACAAACTGTTAGAACCGAAAAACCACCCGCTTTTAAGACTAATCTAAGTAGTAAGGTCTTTAATAGTGAAAGCTTTACTCAGAAACGCGAGGAAAAACCAATTCAGGTTACTAAACCCGTAGTTCGGTTAATTAAACCAAACGAAATCGCTTCAGGAACAGCAGAGGTTGGAGATCGTGCGCTGAACCCGACGGGAAGATTGGCTCTAACCTGGGAAAGTCCAAAAGTAATGATCGGACAGACTGTCAAAGGGCGTTATTATGTCACGGAATTAATTGGAAAGGATGACAGTAGCCTTACCTATTTAGCCGAAGACAAGATTATTGCCAATAAAGAAGTCGTGGTTCGAATTCTGATGGAAGAAAAGAACGATGAATTTTTGAGCAAGATTTTTGCCGAAGAACGGGTTTCACTTTCGCACATCAATCATCCGAATGTTGTTAAAGTATTAGATTCCGGCGAACTTTTAGAAGGCAAACCGTTTGTAGTTACCGAACGGGTTGACGGATTTTCACTCAAAGAAAAACTGCGGAAACTTGAAAATTTTAACCCATTACGGACTGCCAGAATTATTCGCCAGGCTTCATTTGCCTTGAGCGAAGTCCACCAAAATGGAATTTTGCATCGCAGTTTGAAACCTGAAAGCGTCTTTTTAACTGTTTCGGAAGTTGGCTCAGAGTTAGTAAAAGTAACGGATTTTGTAGTTTCTAACGGAGCAAAAAAACAAAATTTAGAAAACGTCAAATACCTTGCTCCGGAACAACTCGAAGGCAAAATGCCCAATTTTGCGAGTGATATTTATTCGCTAGCCGTTATTGCGTATCAGATGCTGACCGGAAGGATGCCGTTTAATTTTGCGACCGCCGATCAATTATATCGAGTGCAAAAGGCTGGCTTAGAAACTTTGCCCAGTGATGTGCGTCCCGAACTTTCCCCTGAGGTTGATGAGGTTTTTGTCAAAGCACTAGCTTATTTACCCAATGAACGATACCCTAAAGCCCGTGACTTTGGCGATGCGCTGTTCCATGCCTTGAATGAATCTTCTGATTTAGAAACTGAACCTGAAAAGGTTGAGAATGTTTCGAACAAACCCGGTTCAATTTTGATCCCTGGTTTGAAAGAAAAAAAGGAAACTAATGCCATTACAATTGGTGCAAAAACCGAAACTATTGAAAAGACAGAAGATACATTTCATATTAGTAACCCTAAAAATGAATTAGCCTGGGAAAAACGATCTCCCGAACCAGTCAATACAGGTAATTTTGTCAATTATTTAATTTATGGTTTGGGATTATTGATCTTATTGGTTGGAACATTTGGAATTGTTAGATACGCGATGAATCGCCAACCAGCTCCGGAATATGTGCCCCCAAAAGTAGAAAATACTGTTGACCCGAACCAAGCTAAACCAACAATTACAGACGCAACACAACAGGAAAATTCGCCAACTCCAACCGAAATTGAATCGCCGCCATTGCCGCGATCGATTACGCCGCCGCCGAATACTCAATATTTTGAGAATTCAAAACTTGATCTAAAAGGTGACTTGGCAAAAAACTATCGTGGATTTTTGCTCTATTACCCAAATGAATGGGCAAAAAATACTACTGATACAAATTTTATTGATGTTTCGCATAAAGCTGAAAGCGGAACACCGATCGAACAATTTTTGGTCACTTATTACGAAAGCAAGGGGACTTTTAACGCAGATGCTGACAAATTCCCCAAATTAGTGGAAGATTCAAACAAAAAACTGGCTAAATTGATTGCCAACTATCGTTTTATTTCCGAAGGCGAAAAAACCATCAATAATGGCTGGCGCGCTTATGAAATGAAATTCCAAGGTGAAGGCGAAACTCAAAAAGGTGAAAAAATCACGATGTGGGGCAGACGTTTATTTATCCCTGCTGCCCGTCCGGGAGTCAAAAGCGGTTTTGTTATCACAATGGTTGCTACTTCCCTTTCCCCTGTGGTCAAAAGTGCCGATGATGTTGGAATTAAAGGAGATTTAGGCAGTATTTTAGAAACCTTTGAACCATCAACTAAAGACTAAAAACTACAAACTTTTCTAATAAATTACTCAAAGCGTTTGGAATTTTATCCTTACGCTTTTTGTTTAGGTATGGTAAATTATTGTTTTTAGTATTCAAATAATTTTTCGCTTGGTTATCCACAATGAAAATAGTTTTAATAGATGAGCAATCCAGCTCTGGCGAACTTACATTTCAACAAGAAACCATAAAAATCGGACGAAATGCCCACGAATGCCAAATTTCTTTTGCGCGGGATAAATTTCCGATGGTTTCGCGCCATCACGCCGAAATTCAACACCGCAATAATAGTTGGGTTTTAGTAGATACAAACTCATCTTATGGAACTTTTCTCAATAATAATAAACTTAAACCTAATGAACCGAATGTGATCCAGGTCGGGAGCGCGCTTCAATTTGGGGTTGACGGACCTGTTCTAATCGTCATTTTGCTCGAAACAGGGGGAGCCAGTGCACCTGTTTCTCAAACTCCTCCCGTTTTTACTCCACCTCCTTCACAACAAAGATCATTATCCGTTCAACAGGCATCAATTCCACAAGCGATTTTGCCGCAAGCTGTAAATTTACCCCCTCAAACTCCTGCGGTAAGTCAGGCAATCAAACCAAATGTTCCGCTGGAGGTTGAAACTCCTGTTATTGAGTTAGTTGGAAAGCCTGAAATTCCTCCATTTTTGATGAAAAAGGATGAAATTTGGCTTGGTAGAGATTTAAGTTGCGATATTGTGATCGAACCGGGAGCCGCAATGGTTTCAAGGCGTCATGCTCAAATTTCTCGCCAAAACCACAATTTTATCTTGACTGATAACAAGAGTTTTAATGGCACTTTGGTCAAAGAACAGCGCATTTCGACACCGATCCAACTATATCACGGGGACGAGATCCAACTTGGTTTAGGCGGACCGATTTTAAGGTTTAATTTGCCAAGTCAAACTGCCCCGAAAGGCGCAAGTTTGGCTGGACAACGGGCGGTTGCTCAGAGCCAAAATGCAGCACTGCTAAGTCAGGTTGAACAGATTTCTCCCAAAACAATGGTGTTGAAAGGAGATCTTTCACAGGTTAAAAAGTTAGAAAAACCAAAAGATTCACAACTTTTGATGTCACTAAAATTCGGGGATAAAACCGAATTGGTCATCGGGCGCGGGGAAAGAAATGATA
>DAORIL010000234.1:0-9185 GCA_035438525.1 Pyrinomonadaceae bacterium | reverse complement strand
GAATCCGTCGGAATGGATTCGCGGCGATTGATGTTTGGTTCAGAAGGAACGCTCGGTATTATCACTTCCGCAATCGTCAAACTTTTTCCGTTACCCGAAGCGCAGGTTTACGGTTCAGTTTTGTTTCCAAGTTATGAAAACGGCTTCGAGTTTATGAAGGAAGTAACTTTGACTTTCATTCCTCCCGCTTCAATGCGATTGGTTGATAATTTGCAATTTCAATTCGGAATGGCTCTCAAACCTGCATCGAGTGGTCTCAAAATTTTGAAAAGTAACCTCGAAAAGTTTTTTGTCACTAAAGTTAAAGGTTTTGAGCCGGAAAAAATGGTCGCCTGCACCTTGGTTTTTGAAGGAACTCGTAGCGAAGTTGAGCATCAGCAACGCGAAGTTTACCGCATTGCCCAAAAGTATAAAGGAATGAAAGCCGGGGGCGAAAATGGACGACGCGGTTATCAATTAACTTACAGTATCGCCTATATCCGGGATTTTCTGCTGAATCACTATATTATTGCCGAATCTTTTGAAACTTCGTGCGGGTGGTCGGACGCAATGAAAATTTGTGAAAACGTCAAACAGGTTTTGACCGAAGAATTCAAAAAACGCGGTTTGCCCGGAAATCCCGTTATTATTTCCAGAATTACACAGGTTTATCGAACGGGAGTAGCGATCTATTTTTATTTCGGCTTTTATTACAAAGGAATTCCGAACCCGTCGGAAGTTTACGTTGAACTGGAAAACATTGCCCGCGCCGAAATTTTGCGGCTTGGCGGTTCTCTTTCGCATCATCACGGGATCGGCAAAATCCGTCAGGTTTTTTTGCCCGAGATTATGTCCGAAACAGCTTTGAAATGGAAACAGGAAATCAAAAACAGTCTGGACCCGAATAATATTTTCGGCGTGGGAAATCAAAATTTGAAATGATAAATATCAACAGAAGTTTACGTTTGGGAAGAAGGAAGCTGTTTGGAAATATCCGCCGCGCCGAGCATTTGATTCGCGTCATTCAAGGTTCAAGCGAAACAAACGGAGTTAAAGAACCGCCAATCTGGCAGATCGAAAAAGTGCGCTTTCAGGCAAATGTGTGCCGAACTCTTTTGCTACCCTTCGGCGGATTATTGATATTATTGATGAAATATTTTCGCGGCTACAAAATCGAAAATTTGAAAGAAATCCGATTGCAATTTAAAGAAATCTGGGAAGAAAAGCAGCGCACAAAATCACCTTTGATAATTTGTGCGAATCATCTGACCTTTATTGATTCAGCCTTGATAATCTGGGCTTTGGCTTCAAACTGGTGGTATTTGTTTAATTATAAAGCCTTTACCTGGAATCTTCCGGCTGGGGATTTTTTTAAGCAGAAGTTACATTATCATTTAACTTTGTATCTGACAAAATGTATCTTTCTTGACCGCAAAGGAACGCCTGCCCATAAAAACGCGGTTTTGAATTTGTGCCGTTATTTGCTAGAAAGAGGAAATATCGTTTTGATTTTCCCTGAAGGGCAACG
The DNA here is from genome assembly GCA_035438525.1 of Pyrinomonadaceae bacterium. GTDB lineage: Bacteria > Acidobacteriota > Blastocatellia > Pyrinomonadales > Pyrinomonadaceae > JAIBCC01. The sequence continues at coordinate 7,678 of DAORIL010000234.1, read as the reverse complement.
CAGCCGAACGGGAGTTTTCGAGAATGAAAGATTGCGTTTTGGAGTCGGTAAAATCATTACTTCGCTCGAAAAGGCTCAGGTATTGTGTATTTATTTGCGGGGCGATAAACAGGAAACCTTTTCAAATTATCCGCCGAAAAATTCGCATTTTAATTTAAAAATGAAATTGTTTACGCCGATTGTTTCCGACGAAATTTCTAAAAAAAGAGCGAGTATTGAAGTCATTAAAGAAATCGGGGAGACGATTAAAGAAATGGAAAACGAATATTTTGCTGAATCAAAAGGTAAATAATGTCTGAAAAAGAAAAATGGGTAATCATTACCGGCGCATCTTCAGGAATTGGCAAAGCGTTGGTGTTTGAATTTGCAAAAAATGGATTTAACATTTTCCTGACAGCCCGAAATGAAAACACCTTAATTCAAATTTCTGAGAAATGTCAGAGCAAATTCAGGATTAAAACAGAAGTTTTTTCGGCAGATCTAGCCGATTCAAACTCAACCGATAATTTAATCAAAACTATTTTAAATCGAAGATTTGATATTTTGGTAAATAATGCCGGTTTTGGGGTAAAAGGTAATTTTGCCGAAACAAATATTGATGAGGAACTAAAAATGCTTGATGTGCAACTCGCCGCAATTCTCAAACTGACGAAAGCCGTTCTGCCGAAAATGCTTGAAGCAAAATCGGGAAAAATCTTAAACGTTGCTTCGGTATATTCATTCGCCCCGGTTCCGAAACAGGCAGTCTACAGCGCGAGTAAGTCTTTTATTCTCAATTTCTCAGCAGCTTTGCTAAACGAACTGAAGAAAAAGAACATACAGGTTTCGGTGCTTTGTCCGGGAATTACCCAAACCGAATTTCGCCTCCGCGCTGGAATTAAGGATAAAAAAAATTCAGGAATGACGGCTGAAAAGGTTGCCGAAATTGCTGTCCACGGAACTTTGCGGGGCAGATTCCTGATAGTTCCCGGACTGCAAAATAAGTTATTCGTCTTAATAGCTAAATACTTGCCGACTGAATTGTTTGCAACTGTCATGAGATTTATCAATGACCGCCGCGGTGTCAACCAGGATCTGCAGTAATTTTTGAAACCAATTTGAAGACCTTCTTAGGGAGTTTACTTATCTAACAAAATTATTCCCTATCAAGCCCAACCAAAGTGGCGAAAATCGAGAAGACTAATGCAAAGACAAGACCTACCAAATATTCCATATTTTTCTACTCGGTTTCCTTCAATAATCTCGGAACTAAAAAAATGAAGGGAATTAGCCCCAGAATTACCAGTGCGGCATAGACCCAGAGGAAGGAGGTCAAGACTGCCAGACCATACAGGATAAAGACCCAACGACCTCGTTTAAGATGCCGCCAACGCTCACTGGTCGAAACCCTATCTGATAACAAATCGCTTTTAAAGAAAACATAGTAATTCATCAGCCAGAAAGTTAAGGCTGCCAGAGTTAGAATGGTCGCATAAAGAGCCACTACCACAGACTGAGTTGGATAATTCCCGATAAAGGCGGTTGTAAAAGGCACTATCGCCAGCCAAAACAAAAGTGCATTATTAAACCACATCAGTTTCCAATTGGAGTGAGTTATCCGGGAAAAAACGTGATGATGGGTGACCCAGAAAATTGCCACCGTAAAAAAGCTCATGGCAAAGCTTACCCCCTTAGGCGCGATACTGACCAAAGCATTGAGGACACCGGAATTGGATAGGTCGGTCAAAGCCGGAACCCGCACTTCAAAAATCAGCAGCGTCACAATGATCGCAAAGACCCCATCGCTGAAAGCTTCGAGGCGACCCGTTCCTTCTATTCTTTTGGAATCAGTTTGTTCTTTGGTCATAACAGTTTACCGAATCTTAATTATCGTCCGTTCGCTCTCGTCACCTGATGAATAGCATCGATGACTAGCTCTGGTTGATCAAGGTTTATATAATGCCCGCTTTTCTCGGCGATAATAAGTTTTCCCCTGGTTGAACGGCTTGCGAGATCGGTTTGAAAGGATCTCCAAGCTCTCTCGGTCTGACTTGTTGCTTCAGCCGAACCTTTATTATTTCCCTTGGAAAGAACAATTAAGGGTTTATCTCCAAGTTTCATCGGTGCCGCTCGAAGCTGCTCCATCCTTTCAGGAATTAAAGACATCTCATCGGCATAGGAATACAGGTTTCCGGTATGAGAGTAAATTGCGTTTCTTTCAGTGTCAATTTCCGGCGGCAGTTTAGGATTTGGCGCCCCGGCAAAGTTGATCAAACGGCCAACACCGAATGGTGAAAGAACTTTTGTTAGGATAGGAATAAATGAAGGAATCTGAAATTCCTTTAGCGAAAGTTGATTTTCATGGGATGAATCAACCAGAACCATTCCCGCCACATCATTGGGATACCGGCTCGCATAAAGCTGCATATTGATTCCCCCGATTGAATGACCGACTAAAATAAAGGGACCTTGAAGTCCGGACTTATCCAATAAAGTGTGCAGTTCCGTGACAATTTGCTGGCTTGTCCTCAGATTACTCCCTTTCTCGCTCCAGCCCATTCCGGCGCGGTCGTAGGTGCAGACCTTTGCGAATTGAGACACCTCCGGCTGCACCGCGCTCCAATCCAACACTCCTCCTCCCAGCCCGGCATCCATAACGATGGTGGATGAGCCTTCACCGGTGCAATTTAAATGCAGCCGGTAGCCTCCGACATCGATCAATTGACCTGGGGGGTGATAATTTCGCTCGTCCATTTTAGTCGCCGTGAATTGATAAATTACCCCTATGAGCAGTAATCCAATAAAAAATACGATCAATCCTTTGCCAACCCGTTTGCTCAATTGCCAAAGACGAGCTGAAACAGGTTGATTAATAATTTGTCCGTTCCCTTTTGTTTTCATGTTAAATAATTCCTCTTTCTATTCATAACCACTCTAAAAATATAAAAAAGCCGCAAATTTGTTTGGAAAAAAACAAACAAGATGGAGTATAAACTCTATAGTCGTCTACAGAGTCAAGGTTTTTTTTTAATTTTTTAACTTTTTTGGTAACAATCAAAGGCACTAACGAATTTTCTGAAAAAAGTATTGACTTTGGACCCAACTACAGGGTTTATAATTGTATTATTGATTCGAATTGGTTCAGATTGGGAAGGAGATTTAAGTATGAGAATTGCCTTTATAAATAGTCAAAAAACAGATTCCACCGATTCAGGCAAAGGTCTCAAGATCGGCGAAGTCTCGCGTTTATCAGGAATCGGGATTGAAGCCCTGCGGTTTTATGAAAAAAGCGGTCTTCTGGATCGTCCGAAGAGAACCAACAGCGGTTATCGACTTTACGATGAAAGCGTCCTGGAACGCCTGGCATTTGTGAAAAAAGCTCAGGTGCTAGGCTTTTCACTCGATGAGATCAAACAGCTCATTGAAAACAAACGAGCCGGTGGAAACCCCTGCACTGAAGTTCGGGAGTTTGTCCGTCACCGTTTGAACGACTTAAACGAGCGTATTGAGCAAATGATTCGTTTTCGTGATGAATTAAATGCAGCGCTCGGCGAGTGGGATGAGGTTGGTGAAAAGGAGGGACACGTTTGCGGGTTGATCGAAGAATCGCACATTTCTCAAAAAGGGAAACCGAAAGAAAAATTGAATAAATGAAGTCCTACCAAAATTTGTTCCAAAAACTTCGGATACATAAGGGCGAATAAGTGCCCCCTTAATCGCTGTCGTTTGGCAAATGAATATTTTGTTTATATTTAAGCAAAGCAAAAGCCGCTGAATTTGCTCCTGCTTTGATTTAGGAATTTTAAATATTCATTTGAAAGGTTTAACAGATTAAAACTGGGGAAACTTTCAGCTTTTTAAGCTGATCTGTCAGGCTCTAACCATTTTGGTAAGCAAAAAATTCATTGTTGACCGAGACTTTTAATTGTTCAGGGTTCTTTTTGGTTCATTTGAGGTTGGGATGGATCAGATAGTTTCTCATGATGAATTAAGTTAAGCACATCCCCGTGTCATCCCGTGTGCTCTTTCTAATTACTTCGTTAATAAAAGGAGCAAAAATTTCTTTCTGAGGTGTTCCATTTTCGAGTTGCGGGGCAATTTCGGGCAACGTGATATTGATCAATTGGATAATTTGATCTTCAGAAAATCCGCTGGGATGGGCGGAAAGTTTTTTTGGGTCTTTTTGGGGTAGCCGGGCCAGACTGGTTCCGAAACCGGCTTATGGAATAACAATCATTTTTCCAAGCGGGATTTGTTGTAAGGCTTCGTCTATTGTGTGTGTTTTTTTAGTCAAATTCTTTTCAAAAAAAAAGCTTTTGACCATTTCCCGGAGATTTTTGTTGGAATAACAATCACATTTGCTTCGTTGCGCCTTGCTCCGGCAACTCCTTCGAATCATTTTACTAATTGGGTATCGTCGAATAGAAAAATCTTTTCCGGTTCAGCCCGAACATCATTACGAGTAATGTAGTCGTGGATTCAACTCTTTGGAATGATTTGTTGTTAGCTTAGTCCACGGGCTCGATCGCACTACTTCGGATGTTTACAATCTGGCTTTTGTTCCGAAAAATGAGGGAGCCGTGTTTCACAAAATTTATAGGTCTGACTTTTTTTACCGCTACCTAGGTCTGATTTCACGATCAAGCGCGTAACTTTTGAAAATGTTGGAGCTTTTGGAAAAATTTTCCTCTTATTTTTTAATCTTTTTCTTAAAACCTATTTTTAAGCTTTTATCTTAGAGGGTAAATGCTTGTTTGAGGCACCGCTACGGAAATATTTTGGGCTTTATTTTTTGATAATTCATTCAGCTTTGGAAAATTTGTTAACTATAATTTGAGAAAATTACGAGGGGAAACAATTTTAATTACTTTTGTTGAAACGAAATTTCCAGAACCCGAATAAAAATCGCAATTACTCAAATTAATGATGCCCTCATATTTGAAAAAGTTTCCAATTTTATAAATAAATTAGGAAATCTGAAGGAGGTTCTAAGTTCAATCTCGGATCGGCAAAAAAGATCCTTATTTTCGTTCTTTAAATATAACTTAAGAGGAGTATCGATTAATGTTTAAGACGATCATTTTCAAATCATTAATTTTAATGTCATTTATGACCTTTAATTCTTTTTCAAATTTTGCTCAGAATAAAACCAATGACTGCCGTCCGGAAGTGGATATGGGTTCGCTGCTCAATAATATTAGCGTTAACGGTGGTTTATTTATCGGGAAACTTTACGCAACTTGTTTGCCGATACCGGTTAAAAAAAGCCAGACCACATATGAATATCATCCGTATGACGGGGGAAAACTATCTTCGGTTTTGAAATCCGCAGATGGACAGACCATAAATACTTTTGTCTGGTATGGAGAGCAAATAACCGGATTATGGGAATTGAGCCGTTACGAAATTGTCGGCGGAGCAAATTCGCTCAAAAAATTAAACAATGGTAAATATACCCTCGAATTTGCCCTTGAGGATAAAGTCTTTCAAACATTTCCTTTTTCCGTTTCGACTGCCGAAAGCAAAGACCAGTTCAATCCCAAAACAGTTTATTTACTCGATGGATTGTGGCAAACTTATGCGACTTTGTATGCCCCGAAAATCGATAGATTTTTTCAGCTAACCGTCTGGCTTCGGGACCCCAAAAACTTAGGCGAATTCAAACCTGATCCGGTTCAATACAGCGTTAAATTAATTCGTGAAAAGGATAAACAAATTCTGGCTGAAGGAAAGGAAAAAATCGTTCTGGACTATAACTGGCAATCATATCCGGTTCATTTCCGGAGACCTAATTTCGAACAAACAAAGGATTATTCGGAAGTTAAACTGAGCGAAGTAACAGCGACTGATGGAAATTATATTATTGAATTTGCTCTCAACGGGAAATCTTATTCTTCCTATAAACTAACCGTCAAAAACGGACGGCTGAATGATTTCGATCTGCCGCAAATGCAAAAAGAAAAATACAAAATTATTATTCCATTGAATAGTGGGAGTTAACCTCGGGCGAGGATATTAGTTCGAACATCAAAATCAAAAGAGCCATTAGTTTAACTTCCCCCAATGGTTCTTTTTAACAGTGCAGTTTGGGGGCGAAATTGATTTTGAATGTTCCGAAACGAATTTGGCAAAGCTACGTTTGAGTCGGTGAAGTTGAAAGTTCTTTATTCCGGCTTCTAAAAGGTATATTTTCATCCGCTGGGCAAACCTATTTGAAGACAAACCAATTAATTTATTTGATTTAGCTCCTTTGTCATGCCTGAGTAAAGGAGGCTCATCCTGACCAAAAATATCAGTGCGGTTGGTAGCTTCCAAATACTCAAACAAAACATTCTTGGTTGCTTCATCATTAAGTTCAAAATTTAAGAAAAATCCGCCTTTGACCTTGGCTTTAATAAAAAAATGTCCATCCTTGATTTCGATGCTGCTGCCGCGTAAATTTATAATTTCTGCCCGCAGGCGGCCGGTCGCCACATAGGGATGCAAAATTGCATGATCTCCCCTTTGAGGATTTTCATTTCAAACTTTTTGTTTACAATCTTAAAAAACTCTCCCCACTTTTTCATGCGCTCTCGATCATTGTCCCGAAGAATTGCTCAAAATTAGATTCTGGAATATCTGCAAATTTGTGGTAAAATTAGTATTTAATAAGTAATAATAAAAGTCTAAGTTATAATATTTATTGGAATTATCGAAGCCGTTAACATTTTGCCATGTCGGCAAGTCATTTTTCATTCATAGGAGCATAATATGATTCGAGTGGGTCTGCTTACTTTTTTTGCAGTAGTAGTTTTTTTGTTTCCGGGATCGGCGTTTTCGCAATCAACGGACGAGGTCCGCGCCAATTACACCAAGTATGAATATCGCGTGCCGATGCGTGACGGGGTGCGCTTGTTTACCTCGGTGTATATACCGAAAGATACTTCCCGGACATTTCCCTTTTTGCTGACGCGAACCCCTTACAGCGTAGCCCCCTACGGAACAGACAACTATCGAACAGCGCTTGGTCCTTCGGAGAGTTTTGATAAAGAAGGTTTCATTTTCGTTTTCCAGGATGCCCGGGGGCGTTATATGTCCGAAGGTGAATTCCAACAGGTGCGTCCGCACGTTCCAAACAAAAAGACGACAAAGGACGTTGATGAAAGTTCCGACACCTATGACACGATCGAATGGCTTCTGAAAAATATTGCCAACAACAATGGCAAGGTCGGGATGATCGGCATTTCTCAACCGGGTTTTCACGTTGCAGCCAGCCTTATTGATTCACACCCGGCGCTCAAATGTGCTTCGCCACAGGCTCCGACCGCTGATTATTACCTCAATGACGATGTTTATCACAACGGCGCATTCATGTTGGCGGCGAACTTCGGATTTTATGGGTCTTTCACCCCCCGCAACGGCAAACCGGAACCGCCCCGCCCACGACCTTTCTTTGATATGGGCACGCCGGACGGGTATGATTTTTTTCTCAAAATGGGTCCGCTAGCCGAAGCAAATCAGAAATACTTCGATGGCAAAGCGACATATTTGCAGGAAATCCTGGATCATCCGAACTATGACGAATTCTGGCAGGGTCGCTCCCTGTGGAAATTTATGAACAATGTTAAATGTGCGGTGCTTAACGTTGGGGGGTGGTTTGATGCCGAAGATCCGATGGGTCCGTTTCATATTTACCGCGCCGTCGAAAAACAAAATCCCG
>DAORIL010000233.1:0-9194 GCA_035438525.1 Pyrinomonadaceae bacterium | reverse complement strand
ATTGACCGACAAACCCTTAAATTTCATAAAGCCTTTTTGCTCGGCTTCACTCCAAACCACTTCTCCCAAAACTTCTTTATCATTTGCCGGATTAACCCAGTTTATTTTTTTCAAATCCTTTGCCGAATTCAGCAAATTATTATATTGTTCGCCAACAGTCAGAACTGGCGGCGGTTCGATTTTGACTCGTTCGATTACAGTAGGTTTTTGCAAATTTATCCAAATACTGAAAGCTAAAGCAATACACGCAAGTCCGGCAAATGCCCAACCGAGCCATTGCATAAATGGACGTTTCGGTTCAAATTCAAATGTTTGTTGGATCTCTTCGCTAATGTTCTGAGGTGCTACTTCGCGTAGTTGAGGCTGAAAAGCCAAGACATTAGAAGGTTTTTCTTTAGCAAAAAAGGCATTTGCATCAGCTAAGATCTTAGTTCGCAGATGATCGGGCATTGGTTCGAGTTCATTCAGATTGGTCAAACCGATGGCACTTGCCGTCAGCTCAAACGAATTATCATCTTTTAATTCTGGATAAAACTTTTCCAATTCTTTTAATTCGGCTGACTCTTCTTCACTTAAGCCAAACAAAACTTGGTCGGTCAGAAGGTCTAGCATTCTTTCTTTACCATTACTACTCATTATGCAATTGCCTCCTTCAAACCTAAATTCTCTCTGATCTGCATCAATCCGCGTCGGGCATGAGTTTTAACTGTGCCGACCGGCATTCCCGTCATACTCGAAATTTCCTGATGCGATAAGCCTTGATAAATCGAAAGCTGTAAAACCTGGCGTTGTTCGGGGCGAAGTTTGTCCAATTCTTTCGCCGCCTCGCGGGCTTCTACACCGATCTGCAAATTTTGATGAAAATTACCGCTTGGCTCAATTAAAATATCGTCTATTGAATCTGCACTAACCTGCCGCTGTGATTTTCGCAAACGGTCAATTAAACGCCGACGGGCAATCATGGCCACAAAAGTCGTTTCAGACGCCTGTCGCTCATCAAAACGCTCCGCATTTTTCCAAATATCAATAAAGGTCTCTTGCACTGCATCTTCTGCCTCGTCAATGTTAGGCAGCATTCGACGCGCCAAAGACCAGACAAGACCACCATATGTATTTAAACAATCTTGGACAGCGGTCTTGTCTCCTTCGGCAATACGTTGAAGAATGGCTTTGGTCAATTTTTATTTCCTACTCTTAAAAATATTTCTATTTCTAAGCTACTTTATTCAAACTGATTTGCCAAACCTAGTTAGGCAAAACAACCGTATCAATAACGTGAATGACACCATTTGATTGTTTGACATCAGCAATCGTCACTTTTGATTTACCGCCTTTTTCATCCATTAGATAAAGGTCTTTGCCCATCATCATAGCAGTTAAGGTTCCACCTGAAACAGTTTTAAATGTTGCTGTGCCTTTACCTTTCTTAATTGCTTTAGCAATTGCTTTCGAATCATATTTTCCGGCTAAAACATGATAGGTCAGAATTTTTGTCAAAGTAGCTTTGTTTTCCGGCTTAACTAATGATTCAACTGTTCCGGCAGGAAGTTTTCCAAAAGCTTCATTGGTCGGAGCAAAAACTGTAAACGGTCCAGCCGATTTAAGTGTATCAACTAAACCAGCCGCAGTTACAGCGGCAACTAAAGTGGTGTGATCGGCTGAATTAACCGCATTATCAACAATGTCTTTAGTTTTATACATTGCTGCGCCGCCGACCATCGGATTGCCCGTGTCATTTTTCGTCATCATTTGCGCGTTGGCAAATCCGATAGACATAATTGTCAGTAAAAAAGCAAATACTAATTTTTTCATTTTTTTAATCTCCCTTCGTTCGTTCTTAAATTTAATTTACAAACCTTTTGTTTAAGGCTTTGATTACGAATTCGCTGAGGTTTGGAGATTGGTTTCAAAGGAATGAAAAAAAATTATTTGGCACGAAAATCTTCGCACTTTTTGATAAAAGCCCTTAATTCATCGGGCTTTTGGGTAAAAAAATCGCCCGTTAGAGCATTTTTTTGTTGTAATTCAAGAAAGTTATTCAGGCTTTTTTGATAAAAATCTTTCGCACGTTTAACAGGTTCTTGGTTATTCGACTTTTCACCAATGGCAAAATTGGCGTTTCCGACTTTCATTTGCAAAACGGCTAAAGCCCGTTGCTGAAAAGTATTTTCGGGCGCGTCCGATGAAAGTTTTTCGTAAATTTTGAGCGATTTTGTGTAAAACTCTAACGCTTTTTCGGACTCATTTTTTTTCATCAAAAGATTGCCAAGACTATTATATTTTTCGCCGAGCCACGATTGATATTGTTTATTTTCAGCATTTTCAGCTAGCAGTTTTTCGAGCTCCGTCACACTTTTTTCATAAAATTTGAGAGCCTCATCCGATTTACTTTGCGCGTCTAAAACATCCGCCATATCAGCTTGCAAGGCAGCTAAATCAAAGCGAAAGAGTGAGTTTGTTTTGTCCGAGGCAACTAGATTTTCATAAATGGGCAGGGCTTTTTGATGAAAAGCTATCGCTTCAATTAATTTTCCGTCAAAAAACAGCCATTTCCCGTGTCGTTGATTAAAAATTGCTAGATCGTGTCTGGATTCAAAATCGTTTGGGTCCAGTGCAACAAGTTTTTCGGAAATATCAATTGCCTTTTTGACTAAACTCAATGCTTCGTCCAACTTATCAAATTCGGAAAGCATATCAGCAACACGATTATAAGTATTGGCTAAAGTCTTTTGTTTGGCTGAATTATTTGGCTCAGAAGCGACAAGATTTTCCTGCAAATTCATCGCTTCACGGCTGATATTTAAGGCTTCTTCAACTTTTCCGGTCGAAAAAAGCAAATTGGCTTGGGTCAGATAGCATTCGACTAATGCGCTTTGATTTTCGTCACTGGACGGAAGATTTTTTAATATCGAAACTGCTTTTTCAACTAATTCTAAACCGCTTTTAGTTTCGCCAAGGTTTGATGAATTTTCATCTCCGAGCAATGAACCGATTTTCAGATAATTTAAGGCTGATTCGCGCGAAGGTGGAAGGTTTTCCCGCAAGTTTTGCGCCGATTTAAGATGCAAAAATGCCGTTTTTATTTCCTGACTGATGCGCAAAATTTCAGCAAGTTTTTCGTGACTTTCCGCCATTTCCGCTTGCAAATTTGCGTTATTTGAATTGGCGTTAAAAAGTTTTTCACGAATGGCAAAAGCCTTTTGATAACTGTTCAAAGCATCTTTGATATTGCCCAGATTAGCATTGTTCGGATTTCCCTGAACATCGCCGATCTTTATATAAGCTGCCGCCAATTCGCGCTGTAAATCTTTGTCATTTTCGGCTTCGATGTTCAAACTGTCGAGATATTCCAGTGCATCTTTGACTAATCTTTCACGCACCGCCGTTGTCCCCGCAAATTTTGCAATCGAATCGTGATAGTCAAAAACCACCGAATTTGCCAAACGGCGGACATCATTAAATCTTTTTTCGGCCTTAGCACGTTCCGTTTGAGCAATCCGCATTTGCCAAAAAGTAGTTATCAACCCAATGCTTAATCCTAAAACCGCAATCAAGGCAAGACTGACTGCAAGAGCATTGCGTTTTATAAATTTTGAAGTCAGATAAAAAAAGGTATTAGCTTGTGCTTTAACAGGTAGATCATTCAAAAACCTTTCGAGGTCTTCGGCAAAATCGGCAACCGATTGATAACGCCGCTCAGGTTCTTTGCTTAAAGACATCAAAACGATGTTATCCAAATCAGATTTTAGATTTTGGATTTTGGATTTTGGATTTGATTTTTGCTCATAGTTTTCTGTTTTTGGATTTTTGTCATCTGTTTTACTGACCACTGACCACTGACCACTGACCACTGCCGACGGTTTGATTGGTTCAGAATTACAAACAACCGAAGCAATTTCCAATGGCGTTTTGCTTTTGAAATGATACGGAAAATCATCAGTTAAAAGCTCGTAAAGTAAAACTCCTAAGCTATAAACATCACTCGAGGTCGTAATTTTTTCACCGCGCACCTGTTCGGGCGAAGCATATTCGGGTGTAAAGATTTGAAATTGTGTTTCGCTCTGTGTTTGTCCATCAGTTTGCAATAATTTAGCGATTCCAAAATCAAGTAATTTCGGTGTGCCATCGGATTTTACAAGAATATTTGAGGGTTTCAAATCACGATGCACAACCAAATTTCGATGAGCATATTGAACTGCTTCGCAGACTTTTTGAAATATTTTGAGACGTTCTTCGACCGAAAGATTTTGCTCATTGCAAAAATCATCAATTCGCGTTCCTTCGATATATTCCATGACAAAATACGGCAATCCGTCAGAGGAAATCCCACCGTCAATCAAACGGGCAATATTTGCGTGTTCGAGCGAAGCCAGAATTTGCCGCTCCGTTACAAAACGCTGAACAATCGCCTCTGAATCCATTCCCCGTTTGATAATTTTGAGTGCGACTTTTTGTTCAAACATTCCATCGGCGCGTTCCGCTAAAAAAACCGCTCCCATTCCGCCGCGTCCAAGTTCGCTGATAATTTGGTAATCGCCAATTCGTTTACCAATCAAAGTTTCATTAGAAATAAGAACCTGCGCGGCCACATCAAATGCTGACTCTTCGATAAAGTTTTCGGCTTCGTTATGAAATTTGAGCATAGATTCAACTTCACCGCGTAATTCCTCATCGCCGTTTGTTTCAGCGAAAATGAACTTCTCGTGTTCAGAAGACGGAAGCTCACAGACTCGCTCAAACAGGTTTTTAACTTTTTGCCAATCTTCGGATCTCATTAATAACCTCTGTTTGATAACGCCGAAACCACACTCAAATCGGCTCAAAAAAGAAATTTCAAGGAAATCTTATTACAAATGAGCCTTTTTTGATAATTATTCGGCGTTACTCGTTGAAGGCGAAAAGTTCGCTTCACCAAAAAATAATGAGGAGAAAAAATAAAATGTTAAAGATAATTACGAAAAGTTTGATGTTAATAGGTTTAGTAGTGGGATTTTCTTTCTTGAGTGCAAACGCTCAAACACCGCCGTCAGCAGCAGAAACCGAAGCCTTTCGCAATAAACCGTGTTTAGACCCGTGGATCAATTTTGCTTACGCTGTCGAATTTAAACGTTCCCCCGTCGGCGAAGGAACGAGCGGTGAATGCGCGGCTGCACTTTATCGTGACGGCAAATGGAGCAGTTACAAAGAATTGCGTGATGACATCGTAAAAATTCACGGCGATTATACCGGCAAACTCAAACTCATCAGTAACGGCACCAATTACGATCTTGTTTTCAAAGACTTTAGTTTAACCCTCAAAGTTGGCATCGTTGGTTCAAATGCGGGCGCATTAATTAGTAAAGATGGCGGGAGTCTCATTGCCAATAACGGAGCCAAATTTGTCCTGACAGGGAATAAAAATAATGTCCTTGCTCCCGGCGGCGGCAACGTCATTAACGGAAATGGAAGCACCTTCGTAAATCTCAGCACCAATTATAATGTGCAATCCGCCGGAGCAAAAAAAGTGATCAAGCTGAAAAACGGCGCAACAGTTGTTATTCGCTAGGAAATTTTTCGTTTATATCACCTACTGTATCACAAAAAATATCGGCGGATTTCCGGTAAACAAAATTCGCCGATGGTAACCAAATGAGGAAAAATAAAGTGAAATTGAATAAACAAGTTACAAAAAATTTAATTTTAATCTGGACAATCGGATTGATCGTTTTAGTCGGTTCAGTGATGACGGTTTTCGCGCAAAATTACAAAAAAGGCGACGAAGTTATTATTGACATATACGGTGACGGCAGAGAAGTCTGCAACGGAATTGTCGAAGAAGTTTATAAATATTCGAGTGGAACAACCTATTCTGTAAAATGGGATTGCGGAAGCGGTTACAGTGCGAGCAATACGGGATCAGTTCCGGCAAACAGGCTAACCCCGCGTGGAGGCGCAAAAGAAACCAGTCTTTCCAGCGTAAATTCAAATCCAACTCCCACCAAACCTGTTCGTAAACCTGTAGTTAAAAATGATGATGATGATTCAAAATCCGAAGTTTCTACTGATGATTTAGATTGGTTTTTCGGCAAATGGAAATTATCCAGATATGGCGGAGGCTCAGAAGTTGAACGTAGCGGAAAAATTTACCGAGAAACTTTGATGTATATTGCTAAAGCCGCACCGATTACCATCAACAGCAATGGTTCATATTCGTGGACTGTGCGCGATGGGAGCACAGTTAAAGGAAAATGGCGCAAATTAGAACCAAAGGAAGATTATATTAATGCCGGAAAAAATGGACTCGTTTTGCTTGACGGCTTTGACAAGGTAGATTGGCAGGTTAGCTATATGAAAACGGCAAATGGAAAGGAATCCATCAAAATCTTTTCGCATCTCGGTAATTTTGACGGGGAACGGATGGGAGCAAACAAAGGCGAACCTGCCTGGAACAAAGTTCAATTTTCAGCCGGCGATTCAGTTATCGTGACTGTTCCGGACGGCGAACAATGCAACGGCACAGTTGATAAACCTTACCGCAGTTATGACGGCATACTAACTTATACTGTTTATTTTACTTGCAAGGGTGGTTATAAAACGTCAGGAAATTTTCCGGCAAACAAAATTCGTCGCCGTTGAGCAACGAGGTTTAAATGAATAATCAAAAGGAGTTAAGATTGTGAAAGTTCGCGCAAAAGCCACGCTTTGGCAATTGTCCATTCACGTTTGACGGTAGCCAGTGAAATGCCGATAACTTCGGCAACTTCTTCATTTTTTAATCCACCGAAAAATCTTAACTCGACAATGTTTGCTTGTCTTTCGTCAAACCTGGCTAAGTTTGAAAGAGCTTTATCTAACTCTATAATGTCAAGATTTTGCTTTTCAAAAAAACCGATGGCTTCGTCCAAAGTTACTTTTTGTAAATTGCCGCCGCGTTTTTCGGCATTATGTTTTTCGGCGTGTTTGAGTAGGATTCGGCGCATCATTTGGGCGGCAATCCCAAAAAACTGAGCGCGATTTTGCCAATCAACTTCGCGTTGGTCAATCAGTTTCAAATAGGCTTCGTGGACGAGTGCCGTCGGCTGTAGGGTGTGGTCAGCACGTTCACGGCGCAAATAGCTCGAAGCAAGTCTCTTTAATTCATCATAAACAACCGGAAAAAGTGCGTCCAAAGAATTTCTGTCGCCCTTGCTTGAGTCAATTAAGAGTCTGGTAATTTCGCCTTTTTCACTCACCCTTGGCATTGTAACGCAAAAGTAGAAATTGTTTGAACAATTTGAAGAAATTAATCAGAGTTATTCAACGAGGTCAGAAAAAGAAAAGGATATTTTATTTTGAACGCCAAAATTTTGAAACAATCGCAATAATGAAAAGAGTCAAGCAAACTCCTGCCGAGACCATACAGTATTGGCAGATTGCCTTAATTACAAAAATTTGCAGATAAACTAAAAATAATGAAGTAAGAGCCATAAACGAAACTTGAAGTCCGAAAATAAACCACATTTTACGATTCCCAAAAGCGGCTAAAATCGCCAAACTAAAGGCGATAAAATAGGCAACTGCACCAAATGCGGCGAGCGGGATTCCGCCAATTTCCGCATAACTACTGGTCAAAACGGTTTCACATCCGCCTGTCACACTACACGGAACCATTTCTCCGTTGAGATGGTGAATAGTTAGATAAACGGCATCACTTAGCCCGATCAAGGCAACCACAGCCGCCAAAAGCGGTAGTTTGGCGACTGTGTTAGATGTAGTTATGTTTTCAACTTCGCTCATTTATTTGTATTAGCGTTAGCTGTATTAGCATTTCCCGTATTTGAATTGGCAGGAGCAGATTGAGTTTGTTTTGCATCTTCGAGTTTTTTGAGTTCAGCTTCAACGGCTGAGCGCAATCCGTCTAAATTATTACCAAGCGGTTTGTTGTTGATATAGAACGAAGGTGTCGAAGCAACTCCAATTGCCCGTCCACGCTGCATATCCGCATCAACTTTATTCTTGACTTGTAAGCCAATCATATCATCGCTGAATTTAGTAACATCCAACCCGAGTGTTTTAGCATATTCGGCGAACAATTTTCTGGCATCAGGCGAATTAGACCAGGATTGTTGATTGGTGAAAAGCATATTTTGCATTTCCCAAAACTTACCTTGGTTTCCGGCGGCTTCAGCAGCACACGCGGCATCATAACCATAAGGATGAACTTGAGTTAGCGGAAATTGTCGGAAAACAATTCTGACCCGGTCTCCCAAAGCATTGCGGAGTTCTTTGACTTTCGGGTGCATTGAAGCACAAGTCGGACATTGAAAGTCTGCAAATTCTTCGACTGTTACTAACGCAGTAGATGGACCTAATGCCCAGGTCGGATTGCCTCCCGGAGGCAAATTAGCCGGAAGTGGAGTCGGAGTTTTATTGGCTGGTGTGTTTGTAGTAATAGGATCGCTTTTCCCTTTAAGTAAAAACCACCCGCCTATTCCAATAGCCGCTAACAGAACCACACCGATAATAGCAATCGGGAGACTAGATTTATTGTTATTTTCCATATTTCTTAGTTTGGGAAGTTTGGAAAGTTCGGGAAGTTAAAAACTTTTTCCCTTCCTTAACTGTCTCAACTTCCTTAAACTTCCTTAACTTTCCTTTAACTTACAATTTTAAGCCGTTTTTTTCCGAGACGGCTTTCGTCTAAAATTTCAATCGTTTCCTTAACTTTATTATAAATGCCATCAGCATCCAAACCGAATTGGGCTAAAAGCAGTTTCGGATCGCCATGCGTGACAATTTGGTCTGTAACTCCCATTCGCACGAGTTTAACTGTTTCAAGCACACCGTTTGCTTCTAAACATTCCATCACGGCTGAGCCGAATCCGCCCGCTAAATAGGCTTCTTCAACCGTCACAATTAACCGTTTTGACTTTGCCAGTTCCAAAATCATTTCCGCATCGATCGGTTTTACCCAACGGGCATTGACCACGGTTGCATTTATTCCAGATTTTGCTAAATTTTCAGCAGCTTCGATTGACGGATAAACCATTGCACCATAAGCAATAATTGCAATATCTCCGCCATCGCGCACAATCTCGGACTTGCCGATTTCCATCATTTTCGGTTTTTGGGAAATATCAACTCCGATTCCGCTGCCGCGCGGGTAACGAATGGCGGCAGGGGCAGGATGTTCAATGGCAGTCAACAACATATCGCGCATTTCCGCTTCGTCTTTT
>DAORIL010000232.1:0-9211 GCA_035438525.1 Pyrinomonadaceae bacterium | reverse complement strand
CACTCCCGTGTGTTTTCCGTTTTCCATGAAGAGCTGCCCGTTGACCAGAACGTAGTAAATTCCTACCGGGACAAGATTTGGTTGTTCGTAAATGGAAATATCCTGAATTTTGTCGTAATCAAAAATTGTCACGTCTGCCCAGTTGCCTTCTTTAATCAATCCACGATACGGAATTCTCATTCTGGTTGCCGCCAAAAAGTTTTTCATAATTACCGTTTTTGAGACATCCTAAACTGTTCATTAACTGTTATTTAAGCCCCTCTTGAAATTTAAGATTTTTTTTCAAAAATGTCTCATAATCCGTCTCAAAATAAATTCACAGTGAAAAACAAGATAAACAGGAGTTTTATAACTAATTTATTAAATTTTAATCACCCACGGTTTGCCAATCTGGAATTGAATTAACAATTTCGGTGAGAAAGAAAGAGTCTTTGAGAATAGAATGAATAAAAAGTAAGAAATATAAATAAAAAATGGAGAAACTCAATCTTTATTATTTATAACAGCCTAACATTGCTTTTATCTGTCTAAAAGTTGCTTAAACTATTTCATAAACCCGTTTCAGAATAGGTTTATAGGACAAAGTCACATTCACCACTTAGAAAAAAGTCTTGAAAAGGGTCATGCATGAAACATGATTATATTATAAAGCCGCGTCACAAAAACAGGCGTTTAACTTATTAATTTCTCCTCACACCAAAAATAGACATTTCAGGAAACTATGACAACCATTAGTCAATTTCACTTTTCAGCCATTTGACCGCAAGAACCCAATCTTTGAAGAGTCGAAAACCGTTGCCCCCGACCAAATCAAAAAGAACTGCAAATTGCCGACCGACACCGAAATTTGCTCCGTCATTAACTAAACCGGCAATTCTTTGAACGCCGGTTTCAATAATGAAATGATGATTTATTCGGGCAGATTCGCGCATTATTTCGGGATTAGTATCTTTAAGTTCTAATAAACGATTATCAAATAAAATCGGCTTGCATTTACACCAGCCAGAGAATTTGGTGACATCCTGAAACATTTTTCTTTGTTCTTCAAGGCTAAATCTTCCTTGTGTGGTGACTAAGAGGTAGTGTTCGTTGTCGTATAATTTTATTGTCCAATTCATAAACAGTAAGCCTTCCATTTTGAATATTGAACTCTCAAAATCAATATAATTGATTTTTATATTAAGTTCAACAAAATATCAGAAAGACTTACATTCCGACCAGATTAATAGAATAAATTTTGAAAATTCCTTGAAAAATCATGTAACAAAAATTGAAAATTAAGTCTGTTTCACAGGCGACAAATACACTCAATCCTGCATTTCCTTCCGCTTTCAACGAGAGCTTTAAATAATTGTATTGAATTACATCAGGGCTTCGTTTTACTTCACCCCAAGATTTATGCTTTCGCCAGTTACTATGGCTTAGAAAAGAAATACTCCCTTATTAAATGCAGAGTTTGATTATTATTGCAGGATTCTTTTCACCAGGAATCACCACAGTCCAAACAAATCCAGGATTCTTTCCACTTTTTCATTTTGGATTCCCAAACCAATCTTTTCTTTCGGACCAGGAATTTAAAACTCAGGTGTAAAGCCTTAAGATAACCGCTGAAGGTAAAAATAAAAATTAATGGTTGGAAATTATTACCGTAGAACATTTTTAAAAGTTCATTACAAGTCATCCCAAACATCATTCCGATAATTCCTCCGAAAACCGAAATAAGCAGTTCAAAACTTCCAATTGAAGGTTTCTCCGGCGGAGAAGTCTTTTCCAGGATCAGTTGCCTGAACTTTTTTTTATTTCTTTCACCGGTAAATCGGATTTTCCTCAGACTTAGTTCTGAAAAGTTGTTGGTCAATACATTTTGATAAATGTCTTCAAAGGCAAATATCTTATCGGAATGACAGATCGGACAAAGATCCGGGGGGTAGTTCATATCAATTCGTCCTAAGTAGATTTAATTTAGTTGTATTGGGGATTTGAGGGAGATTTAAGGAAAGCAAAAATCGACTTTCTCTAGGTTATAATAACAAAAATCAATCTAAAAAATAAAGAAAAAACTTAGATCTTGCCAAATTTCATTCATTTCTTAACCAGAGAAAAGCAGAAGCCAAATAAAGGATTTTTTTTAACTTTTTATAATTGAATTTATCGTTTCCCAAATCTCACGTTCAACAGGAATACCTTTTTCCATATTTTCTTTTCGTGTCTGTAAGGTTTTCTGACCGGGATAACGGATTTGCTGACCATTTTGAGTCGGTAATTGTAATTGTCCGATGATTTGATTTGCCAGGTTTTCAGCAAAATTATTTTGATCAAGTGCTGGTAAATTAATTGCGATAAAGGTTTGGGAGATCCCGGTTTCAAATTCGGGATTTTCAGAAATTTGATGAGTTGCTAAACCGCCTGATAACATGGCCGCGATCATATCCAATACGAGTGCCAATCCGGAACCTTTCCAATATCCAATTGGCAAAACCCGACCGGAATTTTCAATCTCTGCCGGATTTTGGGTCAAATTCCCTTTGCTGTCAAAACCTCCGTGAACAGGCAATTGTTCTCCGCGCTTTTTGTAGGAATCAAGTGAACCATAGGAAAATTGTGAAATCGCCATATCTAAAACTATATGCCCGGTTTGTCTGGGAACCGCAATGACCAAAGGATTATTTCCGAGTCTGTTTTCAATTGCCCCCCAGGGGGGTAAATTTGGAAGAGTATTTGTCCAGCATAAACCTATTAAACCCTGACTTGCAGCTTGCCAACCGTAGGTTCCGCCCCGCATCCAATGGTTTGTATTATTGAGAGCAACGTAGCCAATTCCATTTTTTTCCGCCAGTGAAATTGCTCGCTGCATACTTTCAAAAGCATTCAAATTTCCCACTCCGCCATTTCCATTCCAACGCTCAAGGGAACCAAAAGCTGAAACAAGCTCCGGTTCCGCATGAATATCTATTGAACCGTTTTCGATCATTTTCAAAAAACGGGGAAAGCGATTTATCCCATGAGTATAGACTCCATCACAGGTTGTTTCGGCAAAAAGGCGGGCACATAATTCCGCGCTTTTTGCCTTGAAACCAACCTTTAACAAAATCCGTTTCAAGGTAAGATGAAGTTCTTCAAAAGTAATTCTCAAATTAATTCCCTTCTCCAATTTCAAAATAAAATTGCCCAACTAAATTTTAAAGAAATAGTTCCCAGGTCAAATTGTTGAAAGCCCTGACCGCTCCCGTTGAAGCCAATTTTGGGGCGGATAAAATGCTTTTTTACTTATAGTATGGATTGAGTAAGCTTGTCTTGAACGGGAACTTGTATTGGGTGAGCTGTAATGCGGAAGTAATCCATCGAGAACAATGCAGGCTCCTTTTTTTACCTCAAGCGGGATCAATCCTTCCAATTCAAGTGATGTATTATCAAAGATTTGGAATTCCGTTCCGTAAGTTTCTTTTCTCCGAAACCAGGAGCGCAAGGTTGTCCTATGTCCACCGGGCTGTGCCCACAGACAACTGTTTTCAATGGTCGCATCTTCCAAAGCAAACCAAAATCCCACACAGGATTGCGGTTCAGTATATAAAAAGGTTGAATCCTGATGAATATCAACCACCCCGCCAATTTTAGCATGTTTGAAAATATACATACTTTGGATAATCAGCGCTTCAGACAAATCTAATTGATCGGCTAATTTTTTCATCTGGGGTGAACGCGAAAAGCTATTAAAAACCGGATCTAAATCATGAAGAGCGTGACCGATTTTATTGAGGGAATGAAACAGATCGTTTTTGAGTTTGCCATTTTCATCGAAAGCGTCTTTTTCGAAAAAGAAGGAGATCCGATCGCCGGAGTTTAGAAAATAATCGTCACTTGTTCGATCTTGTTCCGAAGTTTGAAAAATGGAGGGATGTCCATTGTAATCAAAATTGGCTGTTAATTCGGCTGCCCGCACAATTAGTTCATCGCATTCCTCCACGGAATTGAAACCTTCAATAACAAGAAAACCGTCTTTTTGAAACTGTTCAAGCTGTTTAGTCATCTGGAATAATTTATTATCTATTTTCTTAACCGATAATTTATCATTCTTAGTTATTTGGCACCAATCGCAAAAACAACAGACTCTAACTTACCTCAGTCCAAAATTCTTTAAGTTTAATTTCCTCTATTTATAAGCTTTTTCCGCATTGTGCATTCTGGTAAAAATAAAACCGATCCAAACCATAGCCAGAATGATTAACAGAATAATTATTCCAACCGACACCCAATCGCCGACTGCTCTTCCAATAATTCTGAGAACCGGATTCAAATCGAGGAAATAGTAAGCTAAAACAAATGGCAAAGCGCCGAGCGCAACTATCAGATATGGATAGAGGATACGGGTGATGGTCAAACGGCTTTTGCCAACCAAACAAAAAGTCTGTTGTTCTCCCTGTTGATCGTATTTGTATTTTTTCGGGGTAATTTTCCAAACCGATAATGGAATTAAAGGCAAAGCGCAGGCTGTAATCCAACGAGTGGCTTCATAATTACCATCTTCAACCGCACGATAATCGAGCAGCATTATACCGAAACCGTTGAATGAAGTTGTTTTGACAGGAATTAAACTTTCCTCCATTCGCTCTCTTATCGCAGCTAACTGTTCGGTAATTTCCTTTAAATTTGTTTCCGTCTCAATTGGTTGATTAACAGAAGTTTCCGGGTTTGACATTGCAAATTTCTCCTTTTTTTTGGATTAACCAGTAAATTTCTCTATTTGTAATCGCAAGAAATTTAAGGAAAAAGGTGCAAAATTTTCGCTTTTTTAATAAATTTTTGTGCCTGATTTTTGCAGTAAGTCAATTACTTTCATCAGTTTTAATTCCTTTGCCATTGCCAGAGCCGTTTTGCCTTCGCTATTTTTTATCTTTGTATCAGCTCCCGCTTCCAAAAGTAGTTGGATATTTTTGATAAATTTTTCAATTTCTTTTGCTTTTTCGCTGTCAACTTCCCCATCTTCTGTTGTGGGAATCCGGGAAATGGCTAACATCAGCGGCGAATTTCCTTCATCATCCAACTCATTTAATTTTGCACCGGCGGCAATCAATGGCGGAATGGTTTCTGAATTCAAAACTGCATGATGCAAAGGTGTCCATAAACCTGAAAGGGTGGATTGATAATTTACATTAGCCCCTTTTTTAATCAGAAGTTTGACGACCTCGACATCGGAAGCAATCAATAACGGTGGATAACCTGTATTCCCGTGACCATTGACATCCGCTCCGGCGTTAATCAGCGCAAGAGCGATTTCGCGTTCAACATTCGGGTTATCACTTTGATTCAAAATTACATTCAAAACGGGAACACTAAAACCAATATCGTGGTCAATTGCATTCGGATTTGCGCCCTGTCCGAGTAGTTTATGGACTTCCTCAATATTTTCGGCTTTCACCGCGGCGATTAGCTTTATGTCGAGCGGATTTATTTTCGGTTTTGATGTCGGGACGGATTTTGGCGTTTTCTTTGGTTGAGCTAATAATGTAACAGTTGAACAGGCGAAAATTGAAAATAAGACAAAGCACATTCCCAATGTTCTTGTAAAATTGAACGATTTTAAGTTGAAAAACATGACAGGTTTCTCCGTTGTTAGTCTCATCAATATTTAGTTTTCAAGTTGTTTTTGATACAAAGTCCAAACTGTTCCTTTTACTTCTTCAGCAATCTTCAAAGCGGTTCTGCCTTTTTTGTCCTGAATGTCTTTTTTTGCACCTTTATAAAGCAAACTAGCGGTTGAGTTGAATAAATCTTTGGCAACGCTACGCATTAGTGCGGTCATTCCTTCGTTATCTTGCGCGTTGATGTCTGCGCTAAACTTGAGCAGCAAATTTATCATTAAGCCATCTTCATTATCCGCGGCAATCATTAGCGGAGTTTCGCCTTTTTCATTTTTGAGGTTCGGTGAAAATCCGTTTTCGAGAAGTCCCAGCACTTGTGCGAAGTTATTTTTTACCGAAACGGCTTTAAATAATATTTTCACCTGATCGGAATTAATTTCTTTCTGCATTTCGGTGGCAATTGAATTCGCCGACTGAGTTTTCGTAGATTTGGTCAGAATTGTGGCGAGTTCCGTTTTCTTTTCTCTTTGAGCCACCATAAGAGCAGTTTCGCCGTCATCATTAGTCAAACTTGAATCCGCGCCATTTTCTAAAAGCAGATTCATTGCGGTTAAATCGCCCATTCTTGCCGCAATCATCAAAGGTGTATAACCTTTGTATGATTTTTTATTAGGGTCAACCCCGGACTTTATAAGTATCGGGATAACCTCAGGATGTCCGTTTTCTATGGCATGATGTAGAAGATTTTTGTGATCTTTATTTTCTTTATTGACATCCGCATTTTTGGACAAAAGAAACTTGATCATCTCAATCTTACCGCTGGCAGCAGCATAAAAGAGAGGCGAATTTCCCCCCAAATCTTCACTATTAACATTGGCTCCGGCATCAATTAAAGTTTGGACAATCAAAGGGCCGCGATCCCGTGCCGCGCCCATAATCGGAGTTATTCCATATTGGCGGCGGGCGTTGACATTGGCACCTGCGTCAATCAGGAGTTTAAGAGTTTCCCATGAGTTTGCATAAAAAAGCGCCGTTAAGCCGTTTTTATCAGCCCGCTCAAGCCTTGTTCCCGCTTTCAACAATGCTTTTACCAATTCGATATTATTTCTGTCCACTGCGACCATCAGCGCGTTTAGATGTTCCCTGAGGCGGTGATCGGCGAAGTCAATATAAGCACCTTCCTGCAATAATTCCAAAGCCCTGTCAGTCTTATCTTCAAGCACTGCCTGCATAAACTGTTCGGCTAAAGCTTTGTCTTTTGCCATTGCCGCCTCAAGTTTTTCCTTAATTCCATTGGAGCTAGGTCGCAACACATCCAGCGGACTGGTTCCGTAATCACTCTGAATAATGGGTTTTGCACCGGCTTGAAGCAGTAAATCAATAAATTTCGGATCATTATAGGATATTGCAAAGTTTAACGGAGTAACACCTATGTCATTCTGAGCATTGATGTTTGCACCCGCTTTCAAAGCCGCTTTCGCTGCCTTTTGGTTATTGTGTTCACAGGCTTCGAGAAGTGCCAGATCAGCTTTGCTTAAAGTTTGGGCGTAAGTAAATATCAAACTGAAAACAAATATTTGAATCAATAAAAAGGCAGATTTTTTGTTCGAAAGCATCTGATTTTACCTCTAATTTTTAAAGTTGAACACCTAATCCACGCAGCTCTTTTTTGGCATCCTCGTAATTTGGGTCAATTTGCAAAACTTTTTTTAAATCAGCAATTGCCTGTTCACTTTTGCCTTTGACCTTGTAAGTTAATCCGCGATAGTAATAATGACTTGCCTTATTTGGCTCAACTTCAATCGCTTTATTAAAATCCGCAAGGGCTGAATCATAATCCTTTTTAGAGAAATAAGCGGCACCCCGAGCATTGTAAATTTCTGCATAATTCGGATTTAGCTCGAGCCCTTTTTTAAAATCAGCGAAGGCTAAATCCACCATTTGCTTTTGCAAATAAGCGGTGCCGCGATAGAAATAGTTTTCAACTCTTTCCGGTTCTAATTCAATTGACTTATTAAAATCAGCAATTGCCGAATCAAAATCGTTTTTTTCCGCGTAAGCATATCCGCGAATTGTATAATATGGCGCAGCTTTAGGGGCAAGTTTGACTAAACTATTAAAATCAGCAATTGCCAGATCCATTTTTCTCTGATTTTGATAAATCAATCCCCGGTAAACATAGCAACTCTCACTATAAACTTTGGTCAGACGAATACATTCGGTAAATGATCCAATTGCCGCCTCAAAGTTATTATTATTCATTTGCTCCATCCCAAGTTTTGTATAATCATCATACGTTTTAGGGGAAGCATTTTGAGCCTGTGTCGAATAGTCAGTCAATAAAATAATTGCAAGAATAAAAATCACATTAATTGATAATGATTTAACCGATATTTTCATATTTTTCTCCAATCAAAAAAATTACAATAAAACTATCTTCTATTTTAAAATCGCAAAAATTAGCCTCAAAAAGGGACACACTTGAAAAAAATATTTTGAAATTGACATTTATAAGTTAAAATCCGTGCAATGAGCGTGAGAGTAACGCAATTATTGAAAAGTTTGCAGACAGGCGACAAAACTGTTCTGGATGAACTTTTTCCCCTTGTTTACAGCGAACTTAAACAATTAGCGGCAGCACAACTGAGAAATGAACGTGAAGATCACACCCTGCAACCGACCGCTCTTGTTCACGAAGCTTATCTGCGACTGATAGAACAGCATTCGGTTGATTGGCAGAATAAAGCACATTTTTTCAGCATCGCCTCGGAGATGATGCGGCGGATTTTGGTTAATCACGCTATTAATCATCAAGCGAAAAAACGCGGCCGCGGAGAAACAAAAATTGCTTTGGATGAAGCCGTCAGTTTTGCCTCCGAACGAGATATAAATTTGATAGATCTGGACACTGCGCTTTTAAAACTTGCCGGATTGGACGAAAGACAGGCACGAATCGTGGAAATGAAATTTTTCGGGGGACTTTCGACCGAGGAAGTTGCCGCAGTTCTGGAGATTTCGGGCAGAACCGTCAAACGCGAATGGAGATCCGCAAAAATCTGGTTATATGAAGAAATGAAGTCTGCATAAACCTCTATGATAAATGAAGTTACTGCCGAAAGGTGGAAACAGATCAAAGAAATTTTTGACGAAGCGGCAGAACTTGATCCATTAGAACGGGTTCAATATTTGGATTCTGCCTGCTTAAAAGATAATGAGTTACGTCAAGCCGTTGAAAAAATGCTGGCGGTCGAAGATGATGCAGAATTATTTTTAGAAGAGTCACCTGTTGGATCCCTCGAAAGATCAAATCCGCAAGAATTTTCAAATCAAGATCTCGGTTCATATAAATTGGTCAAAGAAATCGGCCACGGCGGAATGGGAAGAGTTTTTCTGGCAGAGCGTAATGACCAGGAATTTAAGAAAAAGGTTGCCGTTAAAATCGTCAAACGCGGGATGGATACCGACGATATTCTGCGCCGTTTTCGCCATGAACGCCAAATCCTGGCCCAGCTTGAACATCCAAACATCGCCCATTTGATCGACGGAGGAACCACAAAAGATGGCTTACCGTTTTTTGTGATGGAATATGTCGAGGGCGAAGATATAATTTCTTATTCCGAATCAAACAATTT
>DAORIL010000231.1:0-9212 GCA_035438525.1 Pyrinomonadaceae bacterium | reverse complement strand
AGCGAATTTATTAAAATTTTGAGCAAAGCCAAACCTGATGATTGGATCTTTGTTTACTTTTGCGGCCACGGCTATAAAAACGATAAAGCCGAAACTTTTTTAGCCAGTTACGATGTCAGTAATAAAACGGTCGGCTGGTCTGTCAAATCGGTTCCCGAAACTATCGAAAAATATTTCAAAGGCTCAAACGCGATCATTGCACTCGATAATTGTTATTCCGGGGCAATGGCAAAGGCGGTCAAATCACAGAAAAGACGGGTTTCATACGCAGTTTTAGCCTCATCAATGGCGAGTCAGGCTTCGACCGGAAATTGGACATTTACCGAAGCTCTAATTTCGGCGTTTCGCGGCGAAAATTTTATTGATGATAATAAAGATGGTGTAGTAACATTTGCCGAATTAAAATCAAATGCCGAAGACGATATGCTTTTTGGCGAAGAGCAGCTTGCGACAATTGCTTTTACTGGAAACTTTGATTCTAATACGGTGATTGCCAAAGCCAAAACTGCTTCAAAATCTCCGCGAGTCGGCGAAAGAGTTGAAGTTTATAGTGCTAATGCCTGGTGGCGAGGCTACGTTATTGATGCAAACATTGATAAATTCAAAATTCATTATTACGGTTGGGAAGATTCTGATGATGAATGGGTAACCGCCAAACAATTACGCCAACCTAAAATTACCCAGTATCGCGTTGGTGAAAAAGTTCAAGTCGAATGGCAGAAAAAATGGTATTCGGCGAAAGTTTTAGAGGTCAAAGGCGGCACACATTTAATAACTTACGAAGGTTATGGCAGCGAATGGGATGAATGGGTTTCGTCAAAAAGAATTAAGAAAGCTAAGTAATTTATGAGAATTGAAGAAATAATTTTCACTGATGGACAAATAATTTCTTATCAACAACAAAATGATAGTCTTGTGATTGAATTTTTAGATTATACCAACCAAAAAGTAAAAATCGTCTTTCAGGGCAGTATCCAATTTGAAGATAATAAAGGAGTTAGAGTTGAGTTTGCGGACTATTATTTATCTAAAAACAATAATCAAAGAGAACTGAGTTTACTTGATGATGAGGAAAACATAATTTTCAAAGTAGTTTTTGATGAAGCATCTTACCAAATTGAAAATGACTGAAAATATTATTTGAATTTGCTATCATTTGGACAATGAACACTCGTTACAGCCGCCAAATTTTATTTAACCAAATCGGCAAAACAGGACAAGCTAAACTTCTAAATTCTCACGTTTTATTGATTGGCTGCGGAGCATTGGGCGCAGCGCACGCCGAAACACTAACGCGTGCCGGAGTTGGAAAGCTGCGGGTAGTTGACCGCGATTTTGTTGAATTTACCAATCTTCAACGCCAAACTCTTTACAAAGAACAAGATGCAGTTGAACGAATTCCAAAAGCAATTGCTGCAAAAAATCGGATTGCCGAAATAAACTCTGAAATTAAGGTCGAAGCAATTGTTGCCGATGTTAATCAAAACAACATTGAAGATTTAATCAAAGACTGCGATTTAGTTTTGGACGGAACTGATAATTTTTCGGTGCGTTATCTCGTTAATGAGGCTTGCGTCAAACATTCTAAACCTTGGATTTACGGTGCAGCAGTTTCAAGTTATGGCACATCGATGACAATCCGTCCGAATGAAACTCCGTGTCTGCGTTGTATTTTTGAAGAAATGCCGAGTGCTGGAAGTGCGCCGACTTGCGACACGGCAGGTGTCATTATGCCAATCATTTCCAGCATTTCCGCTATTCAAACAACTGAAGCATTAAAGATTTTGACGGGAAATCTCGATCAACTGCACAAATCTTTGATCCAAATTGATGTCTGGCAAAGTGATTGGAGAAAAATTAAGCTGTCTGCTCCGAATCCCGATTGTGAAACTTGCGGAAAGCGTAATTTTGAATTGCTCAAAGGTGATTCGCAAGAGTTTTTTACAACTCTTTGCGGACGCGATGCGGTGCAAATTTCCGCACCGAAGCCAACCAAAATTGATTTAGTTAAACTGGCTGAAAAACTAAAAAATCTTGGCGAAATCAAACAAAATGAGTATTTAGTTAGATTTACAGTTGATAATTTTGAGATAACCGTCTTTCAAGATGCGCGGGCAATAATTAAAGGAACGGATGATTTAACGACAGCGAGATCAGTTTATGCAAAATATATCGGAACGTAAAATGATGTTTTTTCGTTACTTTTTACGCGTTATCAAATAAGATCAATCTATTTTGCTAAAGGAAAACCAATGTTAAAAAAAATCAATTTCTTAGTTCTAATCGTTTGTGTTTTAACTATTTCTGCTTTTGCCCAAAATCTGTGTTTCAAAGTCAAAGTTGATGCGTCACTTGCCCAGCAGCCGCTTTCCGGTCGGCTTCTGATTTTTATGACCAATAACCCAAAGCCTTTGGAAGCAATTGACCCTGACTTTACCAATCCCGAAGCAGTTTATATTACGGGAATTGAAGTCAGTAATTTTGACGCAAATAAAATTATCGAGGTAAATCCCGAATTATCAGCTTTTCCGAGGGCTTTTTCCAAAGCTCCGGCAGGAAATTATCAAATAATGGCTTTGCTGGACCAGAATCATTCATACACCTACGACGGTGCAGGCGCGGGTGACCTTTACAGTCCTGTGACTAAAATTACTTTGCCAACGGGCGAAACGGAAATTACCCTTTCCAAACAAGTTCCCGAAAAAACAAATTCAATAAAAAATCTGCAAATCGTTGAATTTGAAAGTCCGATGTTGTCTGCGTTTTGGGGTAGACCGATAAAAATGCAGGCCAGTATTTTGCTCCCGCCAAGCTACGATAAATCGAAAACGCAAAAATATCCGACTGTTTATAATATTCACGGTTACAGCGGCAGTCATTTGAAAGCCTTTGGTGCGCCGAATGTTTATAAAGAGATGGAAGAAGGCAAACGCCCCGAAGTCATCAATGTTTTTCTGAACGCTCAATGCCCGCTCGGTCATCACGTTTTTGCTGATTCAGCCAATAACGGTCCGTGGGGAACTGCGCTGGTCAATGAATTTATTCCGTATTTAGAAAAACAATTTCGGATGGATGCCAAACCAAACGGAAGATTTTTGACCGGACATTCTTCGGGTGGTTGGGCAACGCTCTGGGTAATGGTTACACATCCAGATTTCTTTGGCGGAACCTGGTCAACTTCACCTGATCCGGTTGATTTTCGCAGTTTTACCGGAGCAGATATAACCAAATATCCACCGCAAAATATTTATCAGGATGCAGCGGGGAAAGATTACAATTTAGTCAGAATGGGCGGCAAAGAGTTGATGTCAATGCGCCAATATGCTCAACAAGAAACCGTGACCGGATATTTCGGCGGACAAATGGCTTCGTTCAATGCGGTCTTTAGTCCAAAAGGCGTGGACGGACAACCAATGAAACTCTTTGATATTGAAAGCGGACGAATTGACCCGTTTGTTCAAAAGACTTGGGAAAAATACGACATTTCGCGGATGCTACGAGATAATTGGAAAACTCTCGGACCAAAATTGAAAGGTAAACTTCATATCATTGTCGGAACAGCCGATACTTTTCATCTGGACGAAGCCGTTCATTTGTTAGATAACGAGCTGAAAAAACTCGGAAGCGATGCTAAATTTGAATATTTAGAAGGACGCGACCATTTTAATCTGTATGACGGTGGTTTAAGTATTCGGATTACTAAAGAAATTTATGCGATTGCCCATCCGAATGCGAAAGCTATCGGAAAATAATTACGTTGAAATGGAAAAGCTGGAAAATCTCTCAGAAAAAGACAAAAAGAAATATGAAGAAATGGCTTTGGAAAAACCAATTCAAGCTATAAAGGAATTAAAAGAGTTAACCGGATGCTCACTTAGCGAAGGGAAAAGATGGGTTGACAATAAAAGGGAGGAAAAAGCTGTTGAGCATTACCAAAAATATCTTAATTCCCTTCCACCTTGTCCTTATTGCGGTGAAAAACTAAGAACTCCGGTAGCAAAACAATGTCGTTTTTGTTTAAGAGACTGGCACGACGAAAACGAATTAAAATGGCTGAAAAAATCGAAATGATATTTTTTCTTCACCTTTTCCGCGTTATTAATCAGAATAGTTTGTGAAACATTTCACTAATTTATTCGTATGATAAACTTGATGAGGAGCAAATTATGACAAACAAAGCAAAAGTTGTAATCATCGGTGGCGGATTCGGCGGATTGCAAGCCGCTAAAGCCTTGAAAAATGAACCTGTCGAAGTAACCTTGATTGACCGCAAAAATCATCATACTTTTCAACCGCTTCTTTATCAGGTTGCCACGGCAGTGCTTTCGCCGGGTGAAATCGCTTCGCCGATTCGAAGGATCTTGAACAAAGCAAAGAATGTCGAAGTGCTTTTGGGCGAAGTTGTCGGATTCGATCTGGAAAAACAAACGGTTAATTTAGCTGATGAATCTAAAGTTCCCTTTGATTATTTAATTGTCGCAGCTGGTGCGCGGCACGCTTATTTTGGAAACGATGAATGGGAACAATTTGCGCCGGGATTAAAGACTCTGGAAGATGCTCTAGAAATTCGGCGCAGAGTTTTATTAGCCTTTGAACTTGCTGAACGCGAGGCGATTTTAACCGGAACGCACGCGCCTCTAAATTTTGTTGTAGTTGGGGGCGGTCCGACCGGAGTTGAAGTTGCGGGAGCAATTGCCGGGATTGCCCGACAGGCTTTAGCTAAGGATTTTAAGGCAATTGATACGACCCAAGCGCGAGTCTTGTTGTTTGAAGGCTCGGACAAAGTTTTAGGAACCTTCTCGCCGGAACTTTCATTGAGTGCAAAGAAACAACTTGAAGAAATCGGTGTAGAAGTTCACCTCAACAGTTTTGTGACCGGAATCGAACCGGGACGAGTCAAAGTTGGCGAAAATTGGGTGGAATGCGAAGTTGTCGTCTGGGCTTCGGGCGTTTCCGCATCACCTTTGGGCAAACTATTAGGTGTCGAAACTGACCGTGCCGGACGAGTTCCGGTCAATAAAGATCTGACGATTCCGAATCATAAAAATATTTTCGTCATTGGCGATATGGTTTCGCTGTTACAGGAAAACGGAAAACCTGTTCCGGGAGTTGCGCCCGCCGCAATGCAAATGGCTGATCTAGCCGCCGAAAATATTTTGCGTGATTTGCGCGGTCTGTATTATCACGATTTCAAATATTGGGATAAAGGCTCAATGGCAACCATCGGACGGAGCCGGGCGATTGCCGAAGCCGGACGCTTCAAAATGTCAGGCTTTATCGCGTGGCTGGCGTGGTTATTCGTTCATTTGATTTCTTTAATTGGTTTTCGCAACCGGCTGTGGGTTTTGACCGAATGGTTTTGGGCGTATCTGACGCGTGAACGTGCCGCCCGTTTGATTACAGGTGATGCTGATGAGTTACAGGATGCGATGAAATTTCTCGAAGCCAAACCGATGATAATTGAAGGAGAAGAAAAACCGAAACGGAAAGTCAAAGCAAAATAAGATTAAGGAAGTAATGCAAAGTTTTGCAAAAGTTTCGTTAAGTTGCGCCAAGTAAAAAATACTTCGCGCTCTTTGCGAAACCTTTGCGTTATAAAATCTTATTCAATCTGTCAAAATTTAAAGACAATTCCAGCCCCAAAACGGGTATTGACCCAATTACTTCGGTCTGTAAAAATCGGATTGACATCAAACTGAATCGCCCGAATATCTATTCTTTTATTCACTTTGAT
Organism: Pyrinomonadaceae bacterium; assembly: GCA_035438525.1. Lineage (GTDB taxonomy): Bacteria > Acidobacteriota > Blastocatellia > Pyrinomonadales > Pyrinomonadaceae > JAIBCC01. The sequence goes on along the minus strand of DAORIL010000231.1, from coordinate 3,478 downwards.
ATCAAGTCCGCCACCAATGACCATTGACGTTCCATGTGAATCAAAATTAATCGGCGGACAAACTGCACCCGCCGGACAACCCGTTACGACTTTATCGAAATGATTGACATAACCAAACATCACATGCCCAAACGGTTTAAATCTTGAATCTGTTCGATTATCTTTTATTTGAACTCCTCCGCTCACATTATATAAATTATGTGTAGCCCGCCATTGAGTTTGGGTGGTTGGAGCATTTGGAAAATAATAGAGTCCGCTAAACTCACTGTAAGTCCCTGAGACATCTACTTTTACACCGACATATTTGTGAACATTATAGACTCCCGATGCATTAAACCCGTGTTCAACTGCATCTTCGTTCAGCAAATTTGCCGCGCCTGAATATCCGGCATAAATTTCACCTTTGTTATATTCGTCCTGCGCCCGGACGGTTGTTGTTATTACCAAAAAACTGATTACTGTGATAAATAATAAACTTTTTTTCATTGTAAGGATCTCCTTTTTTAGAACTTTAAAATGACTCCTGCACTAAATCGTCCGTTCCAATAATTACCATATCTATTAGCTGTCGAAATTATCGGATTTATATCCAGTTGTAATGCCCGAATATCAATTCTGCGATTAATTTTGATGTCCAATCCTCCGCCAAGAACTAACGAAACTCCTTCAGTATCTGCATCATATACAGAACAAGGGGAGCCAGCCCCACAAGTAAATTTGTATTGATTTCTCCCGTAACCCACTAAAATATGCCCAAACGGTTTGAGCCTTGAATCTTTTCTATTATCTTTGAACTGAACTCCCGCTGCGGCACTCTGGGTATTTTGTTGATAATATGAACTCCCCCTAAGTGGTCGGTAAGTGCCTGAAACATCTACTTTTATCCCAACGTATTGGCGGACATTATAAACTCCCGCAACATTAAATCCATGTTCGACAGGTGGGATCGAATCATCCAGTAAATCCGAATTACTGGAATATCCGGCAAAAAATTCACCTTTGTCATATTCCTCTGTTTGAGAAAAGGCGAAAATTGAGAAACTGCTGATTAAACTTAAAATGAGTAATAATTTTTTCATTTGAGTAAACCCCTTATTTTTAGAATTTGAAAACGACTCCGGCACTAAATCGGGCATTTGTCCAAGCAAATCTTGATGAGAAAATGCGAGTAATATCCAGTTGAACCGGACGAATATCAATTCTGCGATTAACCTTTATGTCGAAGCCTCCGCCTACAGTGAGCGTGGCACCTTTTTGAACCGTTTCAAAAGGAGTGCAACCCGCACAATTACTGATGGCTTTACTGGAATATTGTCCGTATCCAACCAAAGCGTGTGCAAAAGGTTTGAAAACTTTTTCAGGATCATTGTTCTTAAATTGCACGCCAACTGCACCGTTATAGAATCTGCGACTCCAATTGACAGCCGAGTTGTTTATATCGCGAAAGGTTGCGGAACCTTCGGCTTTGATCCCGAAATATTGGTGAAAGTTATAGACTGCCGAACCATTAAATCCACGCAGTGCAGAATTATCATCATCGGTATTTGCAGCAAAACCGCCAAAAACCTCGCCCTTGTTATAATCTGAAGACTGTGCCAAAGACACCATTGTTAAACTGCCGATTAAAATTAAAACGATTAATATTTTTTTCATTTGAGTATCTCCATTAATGAATTTTGTAAGTCAATTTGATTATTGAGGATTTTGATTAATCTAATGTTAGCGACTGTGACACTTTCGTAACTGTCACAATCGGAGGTTTGAAAGGTTTCTTACTTTTTACAAACAAAACCATAACTATTTTTGAGTTTTCGCGTATAATGCTTGAAACTAAATTGGTTAGGTTGAGTCTTTGGTCTTGGAATTTTACGAACCTCAAAAGCCAAAAAACCTATTCCAAACTATCAAAATCAATGAAAAAACTTTTCTTTCTGCTAATTTTTGTTTTCCAATTTACAATTTTAATTTCTGCCGCCGAACCGACAATTTGGACGGTTAATACACGGGTTGAGATCCTAAAAGGCGATGCCAAAGGCGTTTTGATTGACGACACAGGCACGATTTCACTGGCTCCGAAACTTAACGAAGTTTTCAATACCCAGCAATCCTATGTTTGGTCGAGTGTTGCCGATAATGCCGGTAATGTTTATCTCGGCACAGGCAACGACGGCAAAATCTTTAAGGTTGATGCCGGCGGAAAAGGCTCTCTTTTCACTGATTTAGCCGAGCTGGATGTTTCAGCATTGGCTATTGGAAAAGATGGTTCACTTTATGCCGGAACTTCCCCGGACGGTAAGGTTTACCGAATCGATGCTAGCGGAAAAGCGGACGTTTATTTTGATTGCCCGGATAAATATATTTGGTCGTTAGCGGTTTTGAACGATGGAAGTTTAGCTGTGGGAACAGGCGAGGTCGGCAAAATTTATCGAGTCAGATCCGCCAATGCAACTCCAGCCAATTCCCTGCTTTTTGATTCCAGCGAAACGCATATTATCTCAATGGCAGTTGATAAATCCGGGAATCTTTATGCCGGAACCGATGCAAATGGAATTGTTTTGCGAATTACCCCGGAAGGAAAAGCTTTTGCAGTTCTGGATGCGGCTTTACGCGAAATTCACGAGTTAGCAGTTGCTCCCGACGGTTCAGTTTATGCGTTGGCTTTAAGCGAAGCAGCTTCAACTGCCCGTCCTAATCCTGCGACCGTCACCGGAACAGGTGCCGACGGTTCAACCACAGTTGTTTCGGTAACTGCTACCGAAACTGCGACTACTGAACAGCCGCCAAAAAGCCGATATGATTTAACCTCTGCCAAAAGTGCAGTTTATCGAATCAACACGGATGGCTCAAACGAAATTATCTGGAGTTCGGCTGCTGTCACAGGATTTTCGCTTTATGCGCATCAGACCGGCAACGGTGTTTTGCTTGGAACTTCTGACAAAGGCAGGATCTACAACATTACTCGTGACGGGCGCGAAACATTACTCTTACAAACTAATGAAGGACAAGTTTCCCGCATCATTTCGGACGGCAAAAAGCTCTACGCAACCTCCTCAAACGCCGGAAAGCTTTATAACTTCGGAACTGAAACCGTAACCGAAGGCAGTTATGAATCATCAGTTCGTGATGCCAAAAATTCTGCGTTATGGGGCAGAATTTGGTGGAGTGGAACAGGCAATATTACGGTGCAAACGAGAACCGGAAACACCGCTAAACCTGATGAAACCTGGAGTGATTGGAGCGCAAATTTGACCGATGCCAAGGGTGGACAAATAGCGAGTCCGAAAGCAAGATTTTTACAATGGCGGGCTACTTTAAAAAATTCCGCCTCTTTAAATGACGTTTCGGTTTCGTATTTGGCAAACAATATTGCGCCGGAAGTTCTGTCTATTCAACTATTCCCTACCAGCGTCGGACTGTTTGCCAATCCACCTCAGCAAATTGATCCTAATATCGAAAATTCGGGAGTTGATCCAACTGT